>JAJDDU010000113.1 GCA_029260155.1 Phycisphaerae bacterium
TGCGCGTGAATTCGTCCTCAAAATCGCTGCGCTCGTAGACCAATCTGAACTCGGTTGATCGGATGAACCACTCCAAAGAAAATGCAATGTCAATTCCGTCGGTGTCGCGGGAGGCTGAATCCGCGCCGTTACGGTAAAGCACCGAGCCCTCCACCGTCAGGTTGTCCGTGATCGGGTGACGATGCCGACCCTCCACCGTGAAGAGTCGCACCTCCCGTTCGTTGGGCGCACCATGGTTTGTATCGGTCCATCGAGCGTACAAACTCGCTTGCGCACCAGATCCAAACTGATGCGTGTACGAAGCTCCCAAACGCGAACTCTTGAACGGATTGATCGTCGAGTCACGATCTTCAAACTCCGCAAACAGCCTCAGAGACAACCGGGTATACTCCACACCGATGACATGTCCCGTCACATCTTCCGCGAGCGCGCCGTTCGCGTCCGCCGGCGACAGCGTCTGATCCTGCCACTCAAACCGGTAG
This sequence comes from Phycisphaerae bacterium, assembly GCA_029260155.1. Lineage (GTDB taxonomy): Bacteria > Planctomycetota > Phycisphaerae > UBA1845 > UBA1845 > OFTM285. The sequence goes on from JAJDDU010000113.1 coordinate 483, forward strand.
TACGGCATAAGCCCGAAGGCGAATTCCTGGCGCGCGCCGAAGTTGTGTCGCACCGTGTCCAGATCGAATTCGCCCCCCAGCGCGAATACATAGTCGATCAGCACCGTCTCGCCATCCGTGATCCGTCCACTGGGCACGCGCAGAATCTCGACCACAGTGCCCACGACGCGCACCGTGTAATCTCGGCTACGCTGATAGAAAGTCACACCGTCTTCCGTGCGTAACGTAATCGAACTCAGATTGACATTCGCGCTGCTCAGCGTGATCGCGTCCGGATCGCGAAACGTGTGTGGCTCGTCGTTGATTTCCGCCGACTGGCCGCCCCCTCGGTTCTGATTCTGATCGGCGCGAAAACCGTAGTTCAGGTGCAACACACCAAACCGGTTGATCTTGTGGTAGTTCAGGGTTGCCTGCCCGCCCCAGCGCGAGATCTCCAAACCCGGATCGAATTCTTGCCGGCGAACGAAGCCGCGAAGATTCAGCGTCTGACTGTCAAACAGCTTGTGGTGCAGCGAAGCCGACAAATGGTAGGACTGCTCCTTCACGTCGGGGACATCAGCCGATCGACCCGCGCGGCTGCGATCCAACGCTTCCAATTCATACCGCGTTTCCAGAGTGTCAGAATGCTCCAATCGCAGGTCTTCACGCAAACGCAGGCGCTCGATCGCAATCGTCCCGCGTTGGTCGCGGTAGTGCAGTTCGCTACGCAGGCGGTGTTGGTGTTTCTCGCCGAACTCCAGAGCGTGCGTGAGGTTGGCCTCGTCGGCGTCGTAGTCTAAATCGAAGGGACGCTCGCTGACCGACTGACGCTCGTAATCGAACGACAGTGTGTGATGCTCGTCGAAGCGATACGCCGTCTCGAACCGAAGCTCGGTGTTCTTCTGCTCGCCGGACTGCTCCGGACCGCCGCCTGCAAGCGGCGAATCCAACCGCGCCTCCGTGTGACTGAATTGCAGGCTGGTGGGTATCCTCTCGCTGACGTACTGCCATGTCAGGCCGTAGTTCGTGGTCGTCGTCTCCACGCTGGACAGAAACGGGCGCGGCACGAGGCCTCGCCGCCGGTGGGCGAACAGCGTCGCGGGCGTGTCCCTCTTCTTGAAAAGGCGTGCGTCGAAGTCGAACTCCAGAATCTCGCCGCTGGCGTTTGTCTCGCGTTTGCGCCCGTCAACCTCGTCCTCGAATTGCTCCTGCACCATTCCGAACAGACCCCCAAGTCCGAACTCCATGATGTTGGGGTGCAGCATCGAGCCCTCAGCCTCCAGTCGCACACTTTCCTCGAAAATGATCTCATCCGAGCGCGTGTCGCTGCCGCCCACCTTGGATTCCTGATCTCGCGTACGTTGCCTCGCGACGAAATCCACATACCCGCCAACGTCGGAGAGTTCCACAGTCTTGATGCCATAGGCTGCGTCCTGCGGTGCGACGCATCCCGCCGGACCGGCCACGGCGACCGCGCAACAGGCGACGCCGACGAACCAGCGACGCGATCGCTCGACACAGCCGATCTGTACCCTACACCCGTTCAACGATTAGCACGGCTCATGGAGCACTGTCCCTAATGGCTATTCCCCTGGCTGTCAGAAAGAACGGCTCATTGCCGCCATGCGCGTTGTGACAGTCGATGCAACGTTCCTCCTCGAGCGTCGCATGATGCTGGTCGTTCGAAAGATTAGCTTGCACATGACACTCCAGGCAGATGGTTCGTACATCCGTCTTCAGAGTGTTCGGGTACCGTGATTTGTGGTTGATGTGACAGGCCATGCAACGATTCACCGCCACCGGACCGTGCGTGTATTTCATCTTCGGCGGCTTGTCGGGATGACACTCCCAACACAGTCCTTCGCGGACCGTCTTGATCAGCTTGCCGCCGCTGGCCACATGGCAACCGTCACAGCGGTTCTCGCGGAACGGAGTGTGCAGATAGAGCGTCTTCGTCGGTACGACCGCGATCACCGATTGCGCGACAGGTTCGGCCGTCGGTACTTCCGGCCCGGCAGTATCAGACTCGACCACCTCGCCCACCAGCGGCGGTACACCGTCGTACAGAAAAACCAGAACGCGATGAACACCCTCGCGCGAGCACGCACTCGCAATGCACAGACCCACCGCCGCAGCCATCACCGCTCCGCGAGGGCGGTGGGTGGCCCACCTCCATTGGAGGTGGGGTCTCGATTCCGTATTGTGGGATACTCCAGATTGCGCGCGAGTGCCTGCGCCTTTGCGAAGAATCGTATCCCCCAGGTCCGAAGGACCCGGGCCACCCTCCTCGAACAACTTGCGCATGGCTCAATCCCGCCGGCTCGGAGGTTCGTCCTGGTCGTCAAGCGTCGGCACCGGCGTATCAGCATCCGCCTGCGGATCCAGTGATGGAAGCGACGCGATCCCCGCCTCGGAAAGCTCGTAGCCTTCCGGAAAAGAGCCGAACGCGTACACGCTGATCCGGTGCTGACCGTACTGACTGCTGACGAACATCAGGTACTCGGCATCAAACTTCTCGTGCATGTGCTGTTTGAAATAGGGAATCGACGTCGCGTCGATTGCCACCGCCGCCGGAAGCACCAGCGTGCCGGGGACTCTCCCAGGACCGCCGAAGTGCATTAGCATCTGTCCGTCGCTGTCGAACATCTGCACGATTTCGGTGGCGGCGTCGGCCACGTAGATCACGCCGTCCGGTCCGGCGCGAATCCCCCGGGGACGGCCAAACTGCCCCAGGAGATGCCCCGCGTCACCACGATCCCACAGCGGCACGCCCTCACGGGTCAGTTTCTGAATACGCCAGTTCAGCGTGTCGCTCACGTACAGATATCCGTCCGGACCGATGCACAGACTGTTGGGCACCCGGAACTGCCCGCGCTCCAGCCCCGGACCGCCGAAACTGCGGAGCACCGCCCCCGTCTGTCGATCGAGAACGACGATCTGACAACTGTCGTCGTTGTCCAGAACATACAACTCGTCGCCCCACAACGCCACGTCGACCGGGTGGGCGGGCAGAGGCACGTCAAACGCCATGACGTACTTGTCGTCCGGCCCGAAGACCACGATTTGCTTGCGCTGCGCGTCCGCGACAAACTTGTACCCCAGAGGATCGATGATCAAGTGGATGGGTTTGCGGAGACGCCCCGGACCCTCGATTCCCATGACGTCGAACGTGTGCTCGACGAAGTTCAGCCGGCAAACACCGGGAATCTTCGTATCGCACACGTACACGACGCCATCACGAGCCGCCACGCCATAAGGCTTGTCCATCGCAGGGCGATTGATGGGGTCGTCCCCGAAGGCCAATTGCACGACGGCGCTGATCGGACCTTCGGCTTGCTCCGCACCATTGGCAAAAGTCAGGAACTGAACGCGAGGCCGGCTAGGAGGCGGAGGAAACACGAGCAGCGCGCCGTCATGCTTGCCCGCGCTGGTGCAGCCGGCCGAAAGGACACCAATCACCAAGAGCGCGCGCTTCGCCAGCGACCATGCCTCGATTTCGCGGATTGACGCCCGACTCGGGCAGCGTGCGGCGAGACGCACCCTATTTGTCATGACACTCCACGCACAGGGCGCTGCCCTCCATCGTCTGGCGGAGGAACTTCCCGTACGAGTTGTCATGGGCAGTATGGCAGGATGCACATTCCACGCGGTCAACGCCATTGATCGTCACCACCTTCACGCCAGTGAATGTGCTCTTGTCGTTGTACCCTGTCAAGTCGGGCGGCGGATACTCGATCCCGATCGGATGGTCGTCTCGCAAATCCGTGCCCATATTGCTCAAGCGATCCGCCGGAATCATCACGTTGTCAAAAGTATCTTCGTTGCCGCCGAAATCGTCAATCGCCGTCGCACCATCGTGGCAACTCAGACACAGCTTGCTTGTCCCCTCGGGCTGACCGCCTTGATGACCCGCCGCCGTGGTGTACATCTCGAACGTCTGCTCGGTGAGCGCATGATTCCACAGGATCTGGCTCGCACCGTCCTCCACTGCCCGCGCATTATGCGGCGTGTGGCACGGCAGGCAAACCTGGTTCTCCGGAATCACCACACCCCATACGTCGAGGTTCGCCATGTTATGCGGCGTGTTGACGATCTTGGACATGTCCTGCGCCGTCGCGCTACCGGCCACCAACGCTGCGATCACAACCGCAAGCTGTCCCGTTGTGCGTTTCATCGGATCCTCCAATTATGAACCAGCCGCCCGACCGCGAGATCACGCGGAATCCGTTCGGTTGTCTAGTTAAGATCATAATCCGTTAGTCGCAATACCTCAAGGGCAAAGACGCGGTTGTGCCCATAATCGCTTCGCTTGAGGCACGATTTTTTGATGCCGAAATGTAACATCGCGACACGCCCAGGCCTGCGACGTTTCCGCTTCCCGGTTTAGTCCCACTATACTTCGTGACGCACATAACTTAAATCGCTATACTGTGAATGGAGTGAGGAATAGGACGGGCGGCATGTGCTTCGGAAAGTGCCTGCGCGATCGTCGGAGAGGCCCCGAAAATGACATGCGTTTCACTGATTGTCGGCCTGATAGCCTTCGGTCCGATCGACCCGCTTCCACATCTCGGCTCGTACACCGAACAACTCCGCGGGCCGGCGAGGCTCGCCGTTGCCCCGGACGATTCCATATACGTGTCGGACCCACTCAACGGCCACATCGTGCGTTTCGACGCACTCGGCGCGATCATGGGTACGTGGCCCATCCCACAGAGGCCAGTCGGCATCGCCGTCCATCCCGACGGACGCGTCTTCGTGTCCCTGCGCGATGAACCCAAGGTCGCGATCCACGACACCGCCTTCAACTTGCTTGGATACCTGGGTGCGGATGACCCGCTCGTGACGTTCGTCGGACCCACCGATATCGACATCGCAACCGACACGGGCACGATCTATGTCGTCGATGCCGACGGAGACAGAATCTACGGTTTCCAAAGCGACGGATCACTGGCCCTGATCCTGGGGATGCGAGGGAGTAGTCCCAGCCAGTTCCTTTACCCCAGCACCATCGCGGTCGATGAAGTCTACCAGAGGCTCATCGTCGCAGACCATGACAGCTTCCGCGTCCAGATGTTCACTACCTCGGGCGTGTTTATCCAACAGTTCGGGGATCGCCTGACGCCCCCTGGAACCGGCGTCGAAGGCTGGATGCCAAGACCAGCCGGCCTCGCCGTCGATCTCGCCGGAAGGGTCTATCTCACTGACGCCCTAATGAGCACCGTGCGCCTGTTCGATCCCATCGGCGAGGATTTGGGCAAACTGTTGGAGTACGGTAGCGATCCAGGCGAGTTGCGTGCTCCCTGCGACGTGGCATTGAGCAACGACGGATCGCGCCTCTACGTCGTGAGCAGCAACAGTTCCAGCGTCGAAGTATATGACGCGACAGCCGCCCTCACCGAGAGCGGGGTCCCATCGCCATCGCCCGCGCCGATCACGCGGCCGCGCGCGACGAAACCACGAACACGCGCCGGCGGCCGCGCTGCAAAAACCCTGGGCGATGCCGTGGCGAACTTCTTCGGAACCGGGCGGGTCACCGACGCGAGCATGGGGAATCCTTCGTTCGAGTTGACGCAAGAATGGGACGGACCCCACATCGTCGAAGACAGACCGGACATCTGCTGGCCTTGTCACGGGAACACCGGCCAGCCCGGCGCGCACGGCGGCACCGTGGAGGGCCAGACTGCACTCTGCACCTCCTGCCACAACGCCGGCGGCCGCGCACTGCGCAAGGCCATCAACGAACGCGATCTCGCCGACCCCTTCGGAACCCACCCGACGGCCGCCGACGGTCGCGGTCGCTCGCACGCCTGGGGAGTCCCAGCCGTGAACGCCCTGGCTGATTCCGTGGGACCGACGCTCGGTGGGGCGATGGCGCCATACGTCGACGGTGACGGCAACATGAAGTGTACGACCTGCCACAACCAGCACAGCTCCAGCGCTGGCGCACCGTATCTGAGAATGAGCAACGAAGCCGACGCAATGTGCAAGGAGTGTCACGCGCCGCGCGACCAAGGACCGGGAGACGGCGGTTCCCATGCGGTGGGCTTCGCCTATCCCGCGGGCGCGGGTGAGTATCCGCTCTTGAGCGAACTCGGCACCCCGTTCATCAAAGCGGGCATGGTTGAGTGCATGACCTGCCACGGTGTTCACGGGGCGGACTCCGGCGGCGCCAATGACGGCGACGGAGACGGCATGCTGCTGCGCGCGGCCAACGACGGACCGCTGTGCGAAGACTGCCACACCCAACACGTCAACCACGGCGTCACCGGTGACTGGCAGCCAGCCTGTCTCGATTGCCACGACGTTCACGATCCCGAGAGCGAGAACGTCACCCTAGTCGCCCGGGATATCTTCGGCACACCGGTGACATTCACCGACGGGAGCGCTGCCTGCAACGGACAGTCCGACTTCGTCCACAGCGAGTGCACTCCGCCCACCTACGACGGAGTCTGCGAAGTTTGTCACACGACGACCGCTTTCCATCTCAACACGCCTGCGGGCGATCACACGCACCACACCGGAATCCGATGCACGGTGTGCCACCCGCACGCCAGCGGTTTTCTACCGACCGCAGAGTCGTGCAGCACCTGCCACGGCGAGCCACCCAACGGAACCGTCTTCCCGAATCGAACGCGCTCCCACGCGACCCACTTCACAGCCGCCAATGGACCCCATATTACCGAGTGTACGACCTGTCACGCATCGCCGGACGAAGCCTCGCACATGAACGGCGTCCCCAGCTTTGCTTCCGGCGTGGATATCGACGCCGACGGGAACATCAGTCTCGCAGAAGCCGACGTCTGCGACACCTGCCACAGCAACGGCGGTGCGTTCGACGGCGTCAACGATCCCGTGTACGGCGCCAAGGCCAATTGGGCAGACGGGGTCTACGACGGCACGGTGCTCAAACCCGGAAAGCAGAACTGGTGCGCCGGTTGCCACGATACCGAAGGAGCCGTCATACACAGCGTCACCGCGCCTGCCGTGGGCGGTGACAACAAGACCTGGGGCTTCAACCTCGCCGGGCACGGTCTCAACGAGGTCATGTGTACCGATTGCCACGATCCAACCCTCTCGCACATGGACGGGATCGCGAAGACGTTTAGCGTGAGATTCCCGCTGAGTCCAGGCGGCTATCCGCACACGCCCTTGGAGCAGCAGATCGACGTTCAGGCGTACAACCTCGGCTACCGCTTGCGTCTTATCGACGGCATGCGGGCGCTGGAGACGCCGCGCTACTCGGCCGAGTACACCGCATCTCAATTCCGATTGTGCTTCAACTGCCACGACGAAGTAAAGCTGCTCGGCGTGCCGGAGAACTACCACGTCCAGGCTGCGCTGCCACCACACTTGATACTGCCTCCGGGCGTGGCGCAGACCAACTACCGCAGCGAGCTGGATTGGGGCAATCTCTGGGAGGGCGGACCGTCCAACACGCATTGGAAGCACGTGGGCTTCTTTGGAGCCATAATCTGGGACATCGATCACGACACGTTCGCAGACTCGGTGGTCACCTGTACGACGTGCCACAATCCGCACGGCGCGCAGAATCGCCAAGGCGGCCTAACGATCGCGATGACAGCAGCGGACCTGGAAATCAGGCACCGCGTCTACGACGACGGTACGACTCTGTACGAGTACGGATACATCGGCAGCGACGCGTTCTTCGAACCGGGGGGAGACTTACACTGCTTCACGTGCCATCCGTACTCCGGCGCGGGTGCCAATCCGCCGGACATCTACGACCCCCTCCAAACCCGCTTCTACCGCGAGTGGCTTGATCTGCCCTGATACCGTCCAAGCAGGAGTCCCGCCGCGAATAACGCGCAGCGCGGATCTATGATTCGCTGAGACTTGGCGTACGACTCTGGCGTAATAGGTCGCCGGCATCGCAGCAACGGGCTTGGCGGTCGTTTCTATGTCCTGCCTCGTGTGACACGAGGTAGCAAGCGGCCCCGCTGAGCGAGTAGCCCCTGTCAGCGTACCGTCAAGCGGTCGATGACGTACCCTGGTGGCAACTCGAAGCCCGTCACGTGGCCCGTGCTCATGTCAACATGTTCGACGATCGGGCCGTTGCGATCGGTTGTGATCAGCAGATTGCTGCCCGAGAAATCAAGCCCGCCGAGCCGCGGACCGGGCACCAAACCGTTATTGGTGATGGGGTCGGCAACCGCGCCTTCGAAGGTGAATGTTGCGCTGCTGCCGTCGGGCGACGGTGTCGCAGTGAACCTGCAAATGCCGGCCGGTGCGCCGCCGTTCGAGCACCCGATGTACAGGTAGCTCCCATCGGTCCCCATGTCGCCGTCGAGGTCGTCGAATTCGGTTCCGGCGGGGTCAGTGCCGCTGAGCAGAGTGAGATCCTCAGACATCCCGCCGACGGTGGCGACAGGTGGCAGGTCTTTGTCCCAGAAGCGCAGACGGTTGCTCGTCGCGCCAAGGACATACAGGAAGCCGTCCTTCTCGACCATGCCGGTGAACGTCGTGTCGAAGAGCGGCGGCTCGATGTTGCCCATTGAGATTGTGAATCCAGCATCGCCGGGGCTTAGAGTGGGGTCGATTCTGAAAAGAGGATGAGACGTGGCAGAGCAGTTGGCCCCGATGCACTCTTCGACGGTGACGAACAGTGATTGGCCGTCATACGCGATTGCCGGGTTGGAACTTACCTCTGTGGGGCACCCACCGAGCACGCATTCAGGGAAACCGGGACTGCGGAATGTGCTGAAGGTCGGCGCGCCGTTCAGTACGGCGATCGCGTGGCCGGTGCTTGGCGCGACTTCGAGAATCGGCGGAAAGAGCGCGCCGGTACTCTGCTCAGGATCGGTAACGAACGTCGCAGTGTGCAGATCGTCAATCCCGCGGTGGGCGACCGCGAACATCCGCCGGTCACTCGCGATCGGATCCGGGGCGTCTAGGATCGAAATCCCAATTCCGTATTCCCGCGCCCGCCACACCGAAGTCTCAAACCGGCGCGACAATGTGGTGCCGGGTCGAAACGGGTCAAAGGGTATGTTCTCGCGTAGGAGTAGGTTTCCGTTGTCGATTCCCACCATGGCGTAAACGGGTCCGTCGTTTTCCGGCGGGACGACGCCTACGATCGTGGCGGCAACCTCATCGGCGACGTCATCACTGGCGCCGAAGATCGCCCAGAAGCTCTCATGCGAGTAGTCGTGCGTCGCGAAGACATTACCGGTGGAATCTAGCAGTGCTAGATACGTGCGAACCGGGTGGTCGGATTTGGGGGGCTGCTCGGCGTCGGCGGTGTTGACCACGACGAGCTGTCCGGGTTGAGCATCGACGCGGTAAAAGTCGACGTCGCCCTGCCATCCGCCGAAGTGGCCATTGCCGAGCACACGATGCTCAATCTGTGCGGTGGCGAGACTGTCCGACGCTGCGACGCTCGCGCTCGCATCCGAAATCGAGTCGTTGCCGTGCGGCGAGGCGAGTTCGTCGATATCGTCGGTCGCCGTGGTGGCAAGTCGCCCCTGCGATGGCAAAAACACGAGTTCGTAACACTGCAGGGTCTGCGTCATCGGGTACGGCCCGCTCAGCGGCGGCGGCCCCGACAACGAAGTGCCGGGGATGTTGACGCGCCCGCCGACGACGGCGCGGAGGTCCGATTCGTTCGTTCCGGCCAACCCGGGCGTTCGGGGGAAGCTCACGATTGTGGGAGGAGCGGGGGGGAACATGGCATCGTCGTCCTCGTCAAACAGGATACGGTCCGTGCCGAAAACCGCGAGGTAATACACGCCGTCACCGCCGAGGTCCGTTCCGTCGACATTGGCAGCCAACTGTGGCCGCGATTGGTCGAGACCGTTGAACGCCGACGTGGACGCTTGGTCTCCGCACGCGATCAACGCGCCCGTGGAGTCGTACAACGCCATCGCCAGATCGAATACCGTGGTGAACCCGGTCTTGGCGTCGCTTGTGATGCGTGCTGTCAGGCTTCGCGCAGCCGCGATGTCGCCGGACAGGCTGATGCGATGGATGTCGACATCCTGCCCGAGGCCGGCGAATGCGCCGTCGCCGATCGCGCCGCGGATGATCTTGCCCGGCGCATCGCCGCGAGCGTCGGCTTGGGCGAAGGTGTCGTCGGGTTCGTGTTTGGTTTCGTAGCAGTCGGTCGGCGCTCCGCTCTGATCGTCTTCTACACATTCGGGGTTCGTCAGGGCGACGGTGAGTGTGTAGGCACCGGCTTCCTCGGCGTTGATGATCGCGATCGTCTCCGGGTTCAATGGATCGTAATTGGCGTGCGTCGCGCTGCTGATGCCGACATACACTGGCCCAGGTTCGTGCGGTAACTGCACCGTGGTGAAGCCGTCCCGGCTGAAGCGATTGAAATCGTCGCTCCGGGCCAACTCCTCGATCTGCTCGCCGACGAGCTGGAACACGCGAAAGTGGGGATCCCAGAGCGGCACGCCGAATCCGTCGGTCGCCCCCTCGACCAGGACCGAGAGCACGAAGTCGGGGGCGGCATTGATTTCGAAGATGTCGACGTCTTGCAGAATGATCGGATCGTTGGGGATTTCGCCGATGCACTCGGCGCCGATCGGCTCGAAGTCGGGTGACGTGATGTCTCCCGTGAGGCAGCCGACGAATCCCGGATCACTGCCCACTCCGCCGTAATCGATCAGATCGATGTCACCGTTTTCATTCTGGTCGTGAACTGTGCATGTGGGGTCGTCGGTTCGACCGAAGCACCGTTGGAAATCGCCCCAGTCGAGCAGATCGACATCTTCGTCGGCGTCCGCGTCGAAGAGTCCAAAGGGCGTCCCAGGACCGATGGACGAGCCGTTATCACCGAGGAAACCAGTCGCACTTACGCGGCCGGCAGTACACGGTGATGGCTGCCCCGGATCGAGTAGGTCGGCCGTGGAAACCTCATTGTTGCCGTCTTCGTCCTCGTTGCTTCCGCCGTAGAGCGTCAGGGCAATACCGTAATACGGCAGATCAAGCCCGCACGCGTTGCCGCCCGTACACGGGACCAGAACCCGGTCAACACAGATTCCGTAGGAGACGTCGCAGATGGCGCCGGGGCCGAAGATGCCTTCGCAGTCGGTATTCTGCTGGCAGTAGAACTCCTCGAAGGGCCGCCACCCTGGATCGTCGCACATCGCGGGGTACTCATGCGGCTGACATGCCGAGGAAGGCTCGGACGGCGGATTCCCATCGTCAATCAGGCCCACGATGTGTAATGCGTTGATGCTGCCGCCGCCGCCGGCAGCGAGGACGACGCCTGCTTTCGGATCACCGTCGTTGCAGATACTGAGCTCTTGACTCAGGCGAACGTCGACACCGATCTTCCCAGCCGGCAGTGTAATGGGGCGGCGCCCAATGCTATCGCCAATATACTGGTTGACCGGGTTGAGCTGCACTTCGGCGGTGACACCACTTCCCGGCGGATCTTCGTAGAGCCCCACGACGTTGTAGGTCTTGTCGATGTAGTCCACGCTGACCCGCATTAGCCCCGGCAAACTGGTGTTCGGGTCGAACCACGCCGGAATCCGATCGAGCACCGGGCCACCCACCGTTCGGAAGAGCCCTGCTGGTCCCAGTGAGTCGCCGAGGACTTGGCTGTCGGTGTCCGCGTAAAACTGAATCTGTAGCGGTTGTGTGATGCTCTCTCCTCCAAGGCTCGTCGTCTTGCCGTTCATGACGAAGACATCGAAGCCCGCAATCGGGCCACCGCTCGTGGTGAACCAGTCGCGCACGGTCATGCCATTGGGAGTCTTTCCGCCGACCGGCAGTGCGTGCGTATTGGCCGTGCAGATCATCGTGTTGTCGTACAGCCTGGGACGGTCCAAACCACCACCCAGGTCAAAAGTCGTCGGTGGCCCGGTCAAGAGCGCGCCGGCGGTTCGCGCCGGCGCGCTGATTTCGTCACCCATCGAAGGAGACGATCCGAAGGCAATCACGAACGCCCATCCCAGGCCCGCGTAGATCGATTGTCTGTTCATATGACACTTCCTTACTGAGTGATGCACCCCGTCACTCGACTGTCGGTCTTCAGGTCGTCTCATTCGATCGGATCCGATGCACCCGGCGATACACACGGGATGTTGGTTCGCACGGGCGATGCGGGCAGGGTGTCTATCTGCCAGTCCGGCCCGCGCATGATCACGCAGTGCCAGTAACTCCAGTCGTTTTGATTCGGGTAACGTCCCAAGTGTGGCTGCGGGTGCAGATGCCCGTCGATGACAATCGTGGCTGCGTGCCCGTCGACGAATGTCGTGTTGAACTCGAAGTCCCGCCCATGCCAGCCGTGAATCGGTGTGGTGCTCCCGGTATTGGAACCGCTCAATGACGCGCACCCGTCGATGCCGTAGTTCCGGCGCGGCGCGAAGTTGCCGCTGTTCTCCAGATACATGATGGTGCGTGATGGCACCGGAACGCGCGAGGCCGGTCGCAGAAACGGTGAGTTGCTCTCCAGACGGCACCCGCCCCCCGACACCCCGATCCAAGAAGTGTTGGCTGCGTAACTGTTGCCGTAGTGATCGTACGAAGTGAGCTTACTGTCGCGCCAACTCGAATAATGATATCCCGTGTACCCATAGTCGCCCGGACAGCGGTACACGTCGAGGTCCAGTTGTGTGTCGTCAATCCAGTTGACGCCAAACGTACCGGGATTGTCCCGGTGGTCTGGAAACACACTACCATAGATCACCTGATTGAGCGGCCGTGTCGCCGGACCTGCTCCCGCCAATGTTCCCCACTGCGATGACGTCGGATCTTCACCGGCCGCCGGACTGCCCGCACCGCTTTTTCCACCCCATGCGTAAGTCCCCAATGATCGTGATGCGACTTCGACAAGGGGATGAGCCGGAACGAGAAACTCATTCGCATCAGCTGCTGCATAGATAGCGCTGGCCTCGCCGATCTGACGCATATTCCCCAGGCAATGAACCTGCTTGCCCTGCCGTCGCGCCTCGCCCATCGCAGGCACCAGCATCGCCATCAGCACCGTCACCGACGCGACGCCGACTGTGGCCTCCATCAGCGTGACCGCACGCTTGCGGGCGCCGCAGCCAAATCGCATGCATCGTCTACCGTTCATAGCCCGCTCCCAGTGAATGCCTGCTCAAAAGTACCGTAGTCGTCCAGATCGATGTCGGCGTCCAAATCGAAATCGAACGTTTCGCATTCCTCTGGCAAGGGCGGCTCGCTCGTGCCGGTGAAGCACGCTTGCAGCGCAGCCCAGTCGATCAGATCGAGATCGCCGTCGTTGTCGGCGTCGCCAAACGGCGCGACCGACAACCCCGCCCGCGCGCCGACCGGTGCATCCAATGCGATAGAGCCGAGCCGCACGCCGGTCGGGGAAAACCGACGCAACGTGGATTCTACCCAATCGCCGGCCAAAAGAACGTCGGGACCGACCGAAGCCAGACTCGTCGCCCGCGTGCCTATGGATGGCAACTCGTCGGGGCAGCAATCGGAGTTTGGCGGTATCCCCGGTCCGCCGTGCTGACAATCAAGGATGGCTACGTCCGCCGCGTCGACATCTCCGTCGCAGTTCAGGTCGGCGTCGCGGCAGCCGAAGGCGACGCCGCTGATCATGTCGCACGCATCGAAGAGCACGCCATCGTCGCCATCAACGTCGCCATCGCCGTCGAGATCGGCATTGCACGGACAGTCGCCGCCCAACGAGATTGACGAGAGCAACGCACCGGTCGCGGCATCGAGCTTGTGTACAGTCGACGGATCGCCTGCGTCCGCCACGAGCAGCCGGTTCGGCTCCACAGTCGCGGCGATCGGCCCCCGCATCGCGACGCCGCCAGCGCCAACGTCGAGCCGCTTCACAGGACCGGCGAGATCGGGCGTCACCACGTAGATCGACTTGTCCAGAATATCAACAATACACAATCGCCCCGCGTGGCTGATGATGTCGCCGTAGACGCCGGTGCCAAACCACGTCAGCGTGCGATCCAGCACTTGCCCGGTATCGGGATCGAGTCGGTACAGGAACGGAAAACGTCCGCCCGCACCGAGCACGAACAGGTCGCTGCCGGTGAAAGCCAGTCCTTCGCCGCCGCCGAGCGGGGACTCCGGTGACTCGATCGTTGCGACAGTCTCGCCCGCGACGGGATCGATC
>JAJDDU010000114.1 GCA_029260155.1 Phycisphaerae bacterium
AGTGAACGCCTCATCAAACGAGGCAAAGTCATCCAAGTCGACGTCCCCATCCCCGTCGAAGTCTCCGCGAGTACACGCGCCGAGTAAACCGCCCGGTGGACCGCCAGCTGTCGAAGTGAAGCAGAGTTGCATCGCGCGCAAGTCGTCCATGCCCACGTGACAATCGGCATTGAAATCGCCAGCGACAGAAGTCCGCCGAAGCATCATGATCCTCGTGTCCCCAGTCACGGGGTCAATCTCTCGCCACGCTACCTCGTCCATCTCGTTGATGGTCCCGGTAGCGCCCCACCACCCCGCTGTGCTTGAGAGCAGATAGAACACTCCATTCCTGAAGAGCATTTGGAATCGGATTCCCGCTTCCTCATCCCAACGTCCAAAGGTGATCGACCCGTTGTTGCTGATTCGCGGCGCACTTCCGTTGTCGCTAATCAACGTCCCCCTTCCACCCTGCAACAGCGTAATCCCGCCCCCGTTTCCAACGCCCCAGACAATCTGGCGCGCGTCGTTTATGTCTACCCCTTGTGGGTCCCCGGTCCCGTCGGTGAGTTCGATCGGCTGACCTTCACCGGCCAGCCAGAGCATGACCTTGGAACGCCAGGGTGACACGAAGAAGTTGTACTCAATCCAGACTACATCGCCGTGCGAATTCGTTCGTGCACCCTGGTTAGAGAAACCGCTATCCGTGATTTGCTCCGTCTTCCCCCCAACGGTCCGAAAGAGCTCGACATGGTCGAAAGTCCCGGAAAAATCATGCGCCCAGAAAATGATCCCGTCGTTGTTCACTCCTCCCGTCTGGTCATATGTAACTGGGATCGGGATGTCCAAGACCGCCCCACCCTGATACGCCACCAAACCACAATCAAAGTCGAAATAGGAATCACACCGCCGCCCGATGACCAAGCCCACGTCGTTCAGGGCGGGATCGATGTCGTACCCGGTATCGTCGCTGATCTTGCGGATTACACCGTTCCCGTATACCCACACATCACTCACGTCCGGCGGGAAGGCGGCGGCCCAAACAACCTCGGAACGGTTATTGATCTCCGGCCGGGAGTGGATGCCGAGGTCGTTGGCGAGGACCACAACTTCATATCCCTCAGGGACTTGCGCCGCCGCGCGGCCGTTCAGCCCGATCACCACGAACAGAGTTGCACAAACCGATGCGACCTTCATTTCGCCTCTCCTGCCACGCCGACACGCGACGTGAACTGCGTGAACTGCGTGAACTGCGTGAACTGCGTGAACTGCGTGAACTGCGTGAACTGCGTGAACTGACACTTAGTATATCGGACTAACCTATCGAGTCAACACAAATCTCGACTTCCCTCTCAATTGTAGCGTCCGCTGTCAGAAACTGGCACCCCATTGCAGTACGCTACACCGGCTGATACAGCGTGTCCCGCTCGACCGGCACGCAGTCCGCTTCGCGAATGAGGCGTTTCAGCGCGTCGACGCCCAACTCCTGATGTGTAGTCCCGCCGCCCTCGCGCTTTGTAATGTCGTAATACACGACAGTGCCGTCAATGTCGTCCACGCCCCAATTGAGACTGACCTGCGCGAGCTTGGCGCTCTGCATGATCCAGAAAGCTTTGACGTGCGGGAAGTTGTCGAGCATCAGCCGGCTGATCGCCAGAGTCTTCAGATCCTCCAACCCGTTCGGGCCCGGTAGATGATCAAGCGCGCTGCCAGCCGGAATGAACGACAGCGGGACAATGCAGTTGAACTTCGCCTTGCGCGAAGCCATTGATTCGTCCTGATGATCGCGCAGCTTAATGAGATGCCCTATCCGCTCGGCCTGCGTCTCCACGTGGCCATAGAGCATCGTAGCATTGGTGAAGATGCCCAACTCGTGCGCTGCGCGGTGCACGTCGAACCACTCCGCCTCGCCCACTTTGTTCGTAAAGACCTCATCGTGAACACGATCATCGAAGATCTCCGCCCCACCGCCCGGCAACGAACCCAGACCCGCGTCGCGCAATGCACAGAGCACTTCGGAAATGGTCACACGCGGCTTGCTGATTCGCGTGAAGTGAATGATCTCAATGGCGGTGAACGCCTTGATGTGCAGTTTCGGGCAGGCTGCACGAATCGCACGGCACATGTCAGTGTAGAAAGAGAACGGCAATGTCGGGTGCAGCCCGCCGACGATGTGTACCTCCGTCGCGCCGTGCTCGTACGCCTCGGTCGCACGCGATGTGATCTCTTCCAGGCTGAGTTCGTAGCCATCGCCCCCGCCCGACTTGTCGTAAGGCCGATAGAACGCACAGAACTTACATCGCAGCACGCAGTAGTTGCTATAGTTGATGTGTCGGTTCACATTGTAGTACGCGTTCCGCCCGTGCAGCCGCTCGCGAACCTGATTCGCCATCGCCCCCAGCGTGTGAATGTCGTTCGATTCCATCAATCGGACGCCGTCCGCATGCGAGAGTCGCTCCCCCCCCGCTACCTTCGCCGCGATGTCCGCCAATTCGCCGGTTGGTCGATTCTGGCCCATTAGCTTCTCCTGTCAGTATCCCCCGCAGAGTATACGACGCCCCATATCTCGATACCATCGGACCAAACCGCAATTTGCGGGCTGCAAGGCCACTTGAGATTCCCGGCTGACGCGATAGACTATAGGTGAGAGAGTATCAGGGGTAGGCGTCTTGCCCGGCGGGGGCTGGCAGGACGGAGAGGAGAGAGAGATGAATTCCACTTTGACCAAGTTGGTCTGCGCGTGCGTTTTGACGCTTTCGGTTTGCGCCGGGTCGCTGCGCGCGGAGCCGATACAGTATATTGAACCGCGCCGGTCCGTCTTAGTGTCGGTCGGCGTCCATGAGAGCGGTCAACCCAACACCGAGGATTCGGCCTTCGACGGCGATATCGGCCTCGGGATCTTTGACAGCTCGGTTGCCGCGGATGTCGTATTGCCGCTCGCTTTCGGACACGGCGATGCAACGCAGTTTTCCGAGTTGGCATCGGACCGCATCACGGCGTTCGGGACAACCAACACCGTCATCACGGCCGAACAGGGTGGCGGCGGCGAGGCTGCCGCATTCTCCGCTCTTGTCGTGACGTTCATACTGAACGAGCCCAGTGGGTTCACACTCGACGGACTCATCAGCTTCTTCTCCGTCAACCCAGGCCTCGCCAACGACGGAACGAGCGTCGAGCTGCTCGGCGAATCCGTCGGTATCGTGTTCAGCGAGACACTCTCTACCGACGGCGTCGTCGGTATTTCCGACGGCGGAATGCTGCAGCCCGATACATACACGCTCCAAGCGTCCACGGTCGTGCAGGCTACTGGCGGCGGCCTCCATGCGGCGCGTGGCTCGTTTGACTTCGATCTCGTCGTGCCCGAGCCCGCGACCGCCTTGCTACTCGCGATCGGCGTAATCCCGATCATCGCCCCCCGGCGCCGCTAAGCGCGCCCTTTCAGAGCCCTAAGCGCCAGCGCCGGGTCGATGCCCATTGCCCTCCAATCACTCCCAGACCCCCACGCGCGACGAACCGCCCCACCCCTAGCCTCCTTGCCATTCACAGAGTATGTTGCCCGCACCGGCGGGCCTGCGCGGACATCGTAGTTCGAGACATACGGTTCTTACTCTCAGCGGGTGGAGACCACACAATGCACAACTTGACGGAGCAATCGCGTCGCGCGTTCATCAAGACCTGCGGCACCGGAGCAGCCGCGATCTACGCAGGCGGCTGCGCGACCGACGGGGTCGATTCGCAACAAATCACCCAGACCGGCGAGCGCAAGCTGGACACAGACAAGTGGGCAACATTCGCGCAAGCGGCGTTGCGGCGGGTGCGCAAAGGCGGTGCTGAGTACGGCGACATCCGGCTGATCGAAACGCGAACGCAACGCGTGCGGGCGCGCGATCGGCGGATCAGCGGCGTGTCGGACCAGTTCAGCAGCGGGTACGGAATCCGCGCGCTATACAACGGCGCATGGGGTTTCGCAGCCGGCGCGAAGTTTACGGTCGACGCGATCTGCGCGGTGGCTGATCGCGCGGTGGAGGTGGCCCAGGCCAGCGCGATGTTGGTGAAGCAGCCCGTCCGCTTGGCCCATGAGCCGCGCCATCGAGAGCGTGTCGCGACCGCGCTCCAGATCGACCCGTTCGATGTACCGCTGGCAGATAAGTGCGATCTGCTGCTTGCGACAAGCGAAGTCCTACACAAACGCGACGGGGTCAAGCGAAGTCGTGGTAGCTTGTGGGCGCAGCGCGACATCAAGCACTTCGCATCGACCGAAGGCAGCGTCATCGATTTCAATCTACTGGCCACCGGGGGTGGTTTCGGCGCGACGGCCATCAAAGACGGCGACTTCCAATCGCGCAACTTCACGCTGCCATACTTGCGCTGTGGCTACGAACAGATCGTCGCAGCCGAGTTCGTTCAACAAGCGGCGCACATCGCCGATCAAGCCGTCGAGAAAGTCAGCGCCAAGAAACCAGCGGCCGGCCAATACGATCTTGTGCTGGACCCGCAACATCTCGCACTGACCATTCACGAATCCTGCGGCCACCCGACCGAGTTGGATCGCGCACTCGGCTACGAAGCGAACTACGCGGGAACCAGCTTCCTCACGCCGGAGAAGCTCGGGAACTTCCGCTACGGGTCCGAGCACGTGACGCTGATGGCCGACAACACGCAGCGCGGCGGATTGGCCAGCACCGGCTTTGACGACGACGGTGTTGCCTGTCAGCGCTGGCCGATCATCGAAGAGGGCAAGTTCGTGGGTTACTCGACGAACCGTGAAGTCGCGCCGCAGATCAGCGAGCGTCGCTCGCGCGGCTCCTGCCGGGCGGACAGTTGGTCATCCGTGCCGATCGTGCGTATCAGCAACATCGGATTGGAACCCGGCAAGGAGACACTCGAAAGCCTGATCGAAGGCGTCGACCGGGGCATCTTGATCGGCGGAATGGGCAGCTTCAGCATCGACCAGAAGCGCTACAACTTCCAGTTCGGCGGCGACTGCT
>JAJDDU010000115.1 GCA_029260155.1 Phycisphaerae bacterium
ACCGTTGTTGCGTACAGTTGCATTCAGGGCGGCTGGGTCGGAGCGGGCAACATCGATGTGGATCCTGCAATCGCTGACGCCGATGGGCTCGATGATGTACCCGGCACGGCGGACGACAACCTGCGCCTCTTGCATACCCTGTCACCCTGCATCGATGCCGGCGACAACACCGCCGTGCCGGCAGACACACTCGACCTGGACGAAGACGGCGACGTGGACCTGAACGACTTTGCGTTGTTCCAGCAGCAGTTCGGTGAGTAAGACCGTGTCAGAAAGGACCAAGTTCATGACGACCATGCGAAACACCGTGTGGCCCATCGACCTGCGGCTTGCGGATCTGTCGCCCGCCGCTCACCTGGTCGAGCAGCGAGCAGGCGGACAATTCGCTGGTGACGAGCTCTTGCACGTCCGTTGTTGACACACGCTCATCATTTGGAGATAATCAACTTAACTGTCTTTGAGGATTGAGTGGGGTGTGTTCCGTGTGCATTTTGTGTGTGGCTGTGTTGGGCATTTCTGCCGCGACGTCCGACTCGCGCGGCGCCGTGCCCACCGGCGACGAACGATCACAGATTCGCAGAATTCTCGGGACCGATCGGTTTGAGATCCAATCGCTTACGGTTCCCGGTATCACGGGGGAGCCCCTGAGCGTCCGCGTTCGACTCGACGGCACGGAGCGGTGCCTCGTGCTCACACCGTACGAAGTGCGTTCACCTGGATTTCGCGTGCGCGTTCTCGATGCCGGCGGCATGTTGCGTGCTTTCGCGCCACCGGCTGCAACGACCTATCGCGGTCGGGTGGTAGGATGGGACGCTTCGGAGGTGACGGCGTCGGTTCACGACGGCGCGTTGGTGGCGGTGGTACGGGCTGGTGGGGTGGCGTGGATCGTTCAACCAGCAACTCGCCTGCTTCGCAACGTCGCTGCGGAAGGTCATGTCGTTTACCGCAGTGTGGACTCCATCGCGCCGAACGCCCGTTGTGCTGTTTCTGCGGATCTCGATGCGCGTCATGTCATGGACGACTTGTACTCTGTTAATCCCTTCAGCCTCGCGTCCATGGACGTGCTTGTTACGGAAATCGCGTGTGATACCGACTACGAGTTCTTTGAGCTCAACGGTAGCTCGATCGAAAACACCCTGGCCGACATCGAATCGGTGATCAACCACGTGTCGGCGGTTTACGAGCGAGATGTTCAGGCGACCTTTGTGATCACGGAGATCATCGTCCGGGCAGCCGCGGACGATCCATACGACACGACGAACCCGGACGACTTCCTTGAGCAGTTCCGCACGCAGTGGATGAATCACCACGAAGATGTTCATCGCGACGTCGCCCATCTGTTCTCCGGGAAGGACCTGGACGGAACGGTGATCGGTATCGCTTGGCGTGGCTCGCTGTGCAACTTTCTGTCTTTCAGCCTGGTTCAGTCACTTTGGTCGAACGACCCCGCGCGACGTGCGGCTGTCTCGGCGCACGAGCTGGGTCACAACTTCGATTCGGGACATTGCGACGACAGCGATTGGTGGTGTCGGATCATGTGTACCGGCATCGGCGGATGCAGCGGTTACCACTCATTTGGCCCCTGGGCTGTGACCCTCATGAGAGACTACGCGGCAAAGCGAGAATGCCTCGACGCCGGCGTTGTCGAGATACCCACGGACAGCCTGCCGTTTCTTGACGGATTCGAATACTCAGGCGACCTGGATTCAAGCCGGTGGGAAGCGGTCGACGGCGCGATCATCAGCCAAAGCGGCGGAATCGAACCGAGCCCCACACGCTCCGTTCAGTTGAACAACTATGACTCCATGCGCACGGTCATGATGTCGGTTGACAGTCCCGCCACGGTTTCCTACTGGGTCAACCATCGTGGCGTCGAGACCAACAAGCGGCTGCGCATCGAGTACTTCGACTCGACTGCATACACGTGGCGAATCCTGGAGGACGTCATTTCCGACGGTGTCACCGACACCGACTACGCGTATTACGAGCACACCGTACCGCCCGATGGTTTCGGCGGCTTCTTCATGCTTCGTTTCACGCCATGGGGTGCTTTCTGTGGATTCTCTGACAAGTGGTACGTCGATGATGTGTCCGTTGTCGCGAGTTCCCTGTTCGGCGACATGGACCTCGACGGCGACATCGATCTATTCGATTTCGGGGTACTCGCAATCTGCACCGCTGGTCCGAATGACGTCACTCTCCCCACCGGCTGTGGCGATGACGATTTCGTGTTCGCCGACCTCGACGGTGACGGCGATGTGGATCTCGGGGATTTCCGCTTGTTTCAGTCGGTGTTTGTCGCCGCGCCGTGACCCCCTGGCGCTGAGTTGAGTGAGTCCGGTGCCATTGACGCTTGAATCCGTGCGAGTTCGTTTGGGTGCAGCCCTCGCTGATGAGTCCGGTATCTCGGCGGCCCGTGGTGCGATTCAACTGCTGTACGGTTCGCGTCGTGTCCTTTCGCTGCTGCCGCTCGGAGCGGCGTTGGAATCGCCTTGAATCGCCGCCGGAGATCCCGTAGAATGGTTCGCTGGCTTTCTGAATAGGTCCGTCGTGGCATTCACATGCTCACCCAAGGGACGGTCACACCGGAGACAGGGAATGAAGCATTCAATGCGTACTTTGCTCAACGTTTTCGCAACAGGTCTCGTCGCAATCGCGCTGTCGGGAGGCACCGCCGTTGGCCAGGTGGAGCCAACGACCGACGCCGAGGGGACTAATGACTTCTGCTCGCAGGCTCAGCACGTGCTGATTGGCTCCGTCACGATGGGGTCGACCCAGGGTGCTTCGCCGGACCACGCCCCAACCTGCGTGGTGCAGGACATTTCGCCGGGTGTGTGGTACAGCGTCGTGGGCAACGGGAACAAGCTCACCGCCACAACGTGCGGCCAGGGAACGAACTTCGATACCAGAATCAGCGTCTACTGCTCGGGGTGCGGCGGGCTGAATTGTGTAATCGGGAACGACAACGACACGCACTGCGTGTTTCAGCCACAAGCGTCCACCGTGAACTGGTGTTCCGAACAAGGTGTCGAATACCTGATTCTGGTGCACGGCAGCGGCCTTTTCGGGACAGGGCAGTTTGGGCTGTCTGTTCAGGATAGCGACATACCTTGCCCGAACCCACCGGTGTGCATGTCGGGGCTGCCCAACGATGAGTGCGGGGGTTGTATCCCCGTCGCCACCGGCGTCCCGTACGAGGGTTCCACGAACGGCGCCACCGGTGCCGACATCACATCGTGCGCCAACGGAGATTTCCGAGACGTGTGGCACTGCTGGACGGCCGACTGCACCGGCCTTGCGGAGTTCAGCCTCTGCCCGAGTGTATTCGACACGACCTTGGCGGTGTTCGGCAGCTGCGGTGGGAACCAGTTGGCGTGCGATGACAACGCGTGCGGTAGCACGTCGCCGCAATCGCTGATCAACATGAACGTAGTAGCTGGCAGAACCTACTACCTTCGTGTCGCAGGGGCCAACGGAGCGACCGGCGGCTACGTCTTGAAAGTAAACCGGGAATGCGACGCCCTCGGTGCCTGCTGCTCCTGGGGCGATTGCATAAACGGCGCAACAGAAGCCGAGTGCATCCAAAATGAAGGCACCTGGTTCCCCAACCAGAACTGCGTCGATGTGATTTGCCCGGGAGCGCCGGAGGCGTGTTGTTTTCCCGACGGGCAATGCTGGGAAATGTCACCGGATTCCTGCATCGGAGAGGGAGGCGAGCCGCAAGGCCCCGGGTCGGTGTGCCTGGGTGACGCGAATAGCAATGGCGTTGACGACGCGTGCGAATCGCTCGGCGCTTGTTGCGCCCCGTATGAGTGTACGCAGGGTTTCGTGTGTAAAACACCGCCGTATCACGTGTGCGATGGTACGTTCGACTGCCTCTGTGTCACCACGATCGACGGCGGGCATGAGTGCGTTGACGTAAATCAGAATTGTGGCCCCGCTTGTCCCGATGGAAACTGCCCTGCGGGCAGTGTTTGCATGCTCAACGCCTGCTGCAACGATGGTCAGCCGACGTGCCTCATAAACGCCTGTCCGATCCCGCAACCTGACGGCGGACACCGACCCACAGGTGAGGGGTTCACCGGCATTAGCCCGCTCGTGGCATTTCCTTCAGAAGGGGGCGCCTCCGCGGAGTGCATGGACACCGATCCGGAGACCTGCGCCTCCTGGAGTGCACTGTTCTTCGGGATCGGCACGGAATGCGCTTCGACCACGTGTCCACCCCCGGTGGGCGCCTGCTGCGTCGATGGCAACTGCATCGGTGTCATGGAGCACAACCAATGCCTCGAAAACGGCGGAACTTGGTGGGAAGGAGACGTCTGCGATACGGTGAACTGCCCGCCGGCGCTGGAGGCGTGTTGCTGGCCTGGTGGTGACTGCTCGCACGTGCCGCCGGGAGACTGCGCCGGAGAGGGCGGTGAGCCGCAAGGCCCCGGTAGCAATTGCAAGGGTATCGATTGTACGCCGCCGCTCGAGGCGTGTTGCTGGCCTGGTGGTGACTGCTCGCACGTGCCACCGGGAGACTGCGCCGGAGAAGGCGGTGAGCCGCAGGGTTCCGGTAGCAATTGCAAGGGCATCGTTTGCCCAGGCAACGCGTGTGAACCGACGCCGGACGGTATGCGCTGTAATCCGTTCGCGTGCCCGGACCCGAATCAGGTTTGCGTGCCGATCCGCGTGGGTTGCCAGGTCGGCGGTGGCTGTGTCGTGCTGGAGTGCGAGTGTCGTGATCCCAGTGCCTGCCATGTCGAAGTCAATACCACGCCGCCGTTGTCTCCGTTCTGTACGGGGTTCTGTCCGCCGGGCGAAGCCTGCGAGATGACGGAGATCTTGGGGCCCAACATGACGGAGTTCGTCTGCGAATGCGTTCCGCAGGTGTGCACGCCGAACCCAACCGGCGACGACTGTGATCCGGTTGTGTGCCTTGACCCCTTTGACGACTGCGCTCCCACCAAGATGCGCTGCGGGCCGGGCGCCGATGTCTGCGTGGTTGAGGAGTGTGAATGCAGAGATGCGGATCTGTGCGGACTCCGATGGGAGCCCGGCGCCGATCCCGTCTGTGTCAGTGGGTGTCCGACGGGGCTTGCCTGCGTGCACCACGTCGAGAACCTACCCAACAACGAGACTGTGCACGTTTGCGTCTGCGAGGCGCCGCTAGAAGCCTGCTGTCTTCCGGACGAGGGCTGCGCCGAGCTTCCGCCCGGTGAGTGCAATGAAATCGATGGCGAGCCGTTGGGCCCTGGCACGCAGTGTCTTCCGGCCCAACCCTGCTGCATCGCCGGCGAAGTGACGGTCACCTGCGTGGCGATGGACCCGCAATGCTGCGAGTTGCTCTTCGGGCACGTTCAGAGCTCTACCGCAGAATGCACGCAGTCGGAAGCATGCTGCGTTCAGGACCAACCCTGCGTCGACATCGATCCGCTGTGTTGCGGAGATATCGGCGGCGTGCCCCAAGGTCCGGGCTCGCACTGCCAAGGTGATGGCAATGGAGACGGAGTGGACGACGCCTGTCCGCCGCCGGATGCTGTGGAGATCGACGAGTTTGGTTTCTCCATCGGCGCCTTGGATTTGGTGCTTCCCACCGGGGGGACGCAAACGATCCAGGTGAGCGGCTCGACCACTGTGCACGTGTTCTTTGAGGGACCGCAGGAAGGTATGGCCGACGACGACGACGAGGACGGTTTCGACGAAGTGGTCACGCAGATGATGGACCTCAACCTCAGCGGGATCAGCCCGTCACTGGGACCCGTGCACGTGCGCCTGAATTCGAACCTCCCCTCGATGGGCGGAATCACAGAGCAGACAAACCTTACGTCCGGTGTCTTGGATCTGCCGCCGTTCGCCCCGAGCGGCACGGCGGATAGCTTCTTCAACCTGTACTTCGAAATCGAAGTGGGCGGGCAGTTGTTTCATACCATTCAACCCAAACGCATGAGCGGCGCGATTGCGCACAAGCCGCCGGGACCGTTGGACTGGTACGAGGGCGTTGAGAACATCAGGCTTTACGATGCAAATGGCAATCCGACGGGCTATTTCCTCGGCGCCACACGCCACCGACCCAGCCCGCCGGTGGAAATCGACCGGTTTGATTTCTCGATCGGTGCGCTGGACTTCGTACTCCCCGGTGGAATCACGGAGACGATTGAAGTAACCGGTCCTGCCACTGTCGCCGTCCACTTCGAGGGCAATGCCGAAGGCACTGCCAATGACGACGGCCACACTGCGGGCATGGACGAAGTAGTCACACAGATGACCATTCTCCAGCTCAGCGGTTTGAGCCCGCTCCTGGGCCCGGTGCACGTGACGCTGAATCCCAACTTCGTTTCGACCGGTTTGATCGAGGAGTTGGTCAACAACCATCCCGGAATCCTGGATATCAACCCGTTCGCCGAGGGCGATGCAGACAGCTACTTCGATCTGTACTTCCAGGTGACGCTCCCCGCGCTGGGGCAGACCTTTTACACGGTAACGCCCAAACGCATGAGCGGCCGCATCACACACAAACCACCGGGACCGCTCGATTGGTACGAAGGCTTGGAAGACATTCAACTCCACGATGCGGCTGGCAATCCCACCGAGTACTTCCTGGGCGCTACGCGTCATCGCCCGACGCCGCCGGTCGAAATCGATCAGTTCGACTTCTCAATCGGTGCACTCGATCTGGTGCTACCCGGCGGGATGACGGAGACGATTGAAGTGACCGGACCCGCAACCGTCGCCGTCCACTTCGAGGGCACCGCCGAAGGCAGCGCGAACGACGACAGCCACAACGCTGGCATGGACGAAGTTGTCACATTGATGACCGACCTGAACCTCACGGGTTTCAGCCCGCTGTTGGGACCGGTGCACGTCGGGCTCGCCCCGGACGTTGCCTCGACCGGTTTGATCGAGGAGTTGGTCAACAACCATCCCGGCATCCTGGACATTAACCCGTTTGCTGAAGGTGACGCAGACAGTTACTTCGATCTATATTTTGAGGTGACGGTCGCGGGCCAGACGTTTCACACGCTAGAGCCCAAGCGAATGAGTGCAAGAATCACGCACAAGCCGCCGGGACCGCTGGACTGGTACGAAGGTCTGGAGGACATCCAACTCTACAATGCCGACGGCGAGCAGACGGAGTACTTCCTGGGTGCCACACGTCACCGCCCAACGCCGCCGATCGAAGTCGATCAGTTCGACTTCTCCATCGGCGCGCTGGACATCATCCTGCCCGGCGGAATCACCGAGACGGTCGAAGTGACCGGCCCTGCCACCGTCGCCGTCTACTTCGAGGGCAACGCCGAAGGAACGGCCAATGACGACGGCCACACCGCCGGCATGGACGAAGTGGTCACCCAGATGACGGACCTGAACCTCACGGGTTTCAGCCCGCTATTGGGTCCGGTGCACGTGACGCTGAATCCCAACATCTCGTCGACCGGCCTGATCGAGGAGTTGGCCAACAACCATCCCGGCATCCTGGACATTAACCCGTTCGCTGAGGGCGACGCCGACAGTTACTTCGACCTGTACTTCCAGGTCATGATCGCCGGGCAGACGTTTCACACGGTAACGCCCAAACGCATGAGCGGCCGCATCACCAACAAGCCGCCGGGTCCGCTGGACTGGTACGAAGGCCTGGAAGATATTCAACTCCACGACGCAGCGGGCAATCCTACCCAGTACTTCCTCGGCGCCACGCGT
>JAJDDU010000116.1 GCA_029260155.1 Phycisphaerae bacterium
AGTGAACGCCTCATCAAACGAGGCAAAGTCATCCAAGTCGACGTCCCCATCCCCGTCGAAGTCTCCGCGAGTACACGCGCCGAGTAAACCGCCCGGTGGACCGCCAGCTGTCGAAGTGAAGCAGAGTTGCATCGCGCGCAAATCTTCCATGTCCACGTGACAATCAAGATTGAAGTCGCCGGGGATCCCAACCACGCGAAGCATCATAATCCGCGAGATTCCAACATCGGGGTCAATCTCTCGCCAGGCTACTTCGTCGATCTCGTTAACTGTACCCGTGCCGCCCGACCACCCCAATGCACTCGGAAGTTCGTACGACCTCTCATCCGTAAGGAGCATTTGGCGATGGACTCCTGCATCCTCATTCCAACGCGCAAAGGTGATCGACCCGCTGTTGCTTATTCGCGGTGCACGGCCGTCGTCGGTGATCAACGTGCCCTTCCCACCCTGCAACAGCGTAATTCCGCCCCCATTTCCGACGCCCCAGACAATCTGGCGCGCATCGTTTATGTCTACCCCTTGTGGCGCCCCCATCCCGTCGGTAAGTTCGATCGGCTGACGTTCACCGGCCAGCCAGAGCATGACCTTGGACCGCCAGGGTGACACGAAAAAGTTGTACTCAATCCAGACAACGTCGCCGTGCGAATTCGTTCGTGCACCCTGGTTGGCGAAACCGCTGTCCGTGAACTGCTCCGTCTTCCCACCAACGGTCCGAAAGAGCTCGACGTGGTCGAACGTGCCGGAAAAATCATGCGCCCAGAAAATGACCCCCTCGTTGTTCACTCCTCCGGTCTGGTCATATGTAACTGGGATCGGGATGTCCAAGACCGCGCCACCCTGATACGCCACCAAACCACAATCAAAGTCGAAATAGGAAGGACAGCGCCGCCCGATGACCAAGCCCACGTCGTTCAGGGCGGGATCGATGTCGTACCCGGTATCGTCGCTGATCTTGCGGATTACCCCGGCACTGTACATCCACACATCACTCACGTCCGGCGGGAAGGCGGCGGCCCAAACAACCTCGGAACGGTTATTGATCTCCGGACGAGAGTGGATGCCGAGGTCGTTGGCGAGGACCACAACCTCATAGCCCTCGGGGATTTGCGCCGACGCGCGGTCGTTCAGCCCGATCACCACGAACAGAGTTGCACAAACCGACGCGACCTTCATTTCGCCTCTCCTTCCACGACCTGCACGCGAAGTGAACTGCGTGAACCGACACTTAGTATATCTGGCTAACCAATCAATTCAACACAAACCTCGGCATTCCATTCAATTGTGGAAAGGCAGTGTCAGAAACTGACACTCCGGTCTACACAACGCACTCTCTCTCCAGAACAGTCCGCACATGTGCAAATCGGCGTTGATCGATTCGCAGTGTTCGTCACACGGTCGGTCGCATGTGTTCCAGGATCGCAATGATCAGCACTACGCACAGACATTGCCCGAAGATCAATAGCGCTGTCGGCCAATCGGCACTCGGTAGAAGGATGGCGGAAAGCGACGTGGCTGCGGTGGCGAGGTAGATTGTCAGCACTGCGGTTCGCGACGTCATGCCACGCTGCGTGAGGCGGTGCGAAAAGTGGCGATGGTCACCCCGGAAAATGCTCACGCCGGCGCGAAGGCGATGCACGATCACGCTGGCTACGTCGTACAGCGGCACGGCCAGCACCACCAGCGGCAGCAACACGCCGGCTGGCATCAGCTTCTGACTGGGATTGTAGAACGTGGTGAGCACGATCAGGACAGCCATGAAGTAACCGACCACCATGCTCCCCGAATCACCCATGAAGATCGAGGCCGGCGGGAAGTTGAACACGAGAAACCCCAGCAGCGCGCCGACCACAAGAAGCATCATCGCAGGCACGAAGATCTGCCCGCCGCCGAACGCCGCCAGCGCGAACATGATCCCCGCGATCGCAGCCACCCCCGCGCAAAGCCCGTCCATATTGTCCAGGAAGTTGAACGCGTTGGTGATGAGCACAATCCAAAGCGTCGTCAGTACGACCGACACCCAAACGGGCAGCATTTCCAATTCCAGAAGGCGGATTCCGAACACGCTCGCCAGCGCGAAACCCACACAAGTCTGCACGGCGAACTTGATCCCAGGCCCCAGTGGCCGAACGTCGTCCAGCAAGCCCATCAGGTGCAGCACCACCGCCCCGCCCACGATCGCGCAAGCTTCCGGCGCCTTTTGGGCTACGCCCCCCGCATGCGCCTGCAAGAATTCCGGCAGCCACTCGGGCACGCCGTACCGAACAGCCGCCCGCGCCGCCGCGACCGCAAACAACACGGGCAGACAGACGGCACACGTAATCGCAATGCCGCCGCCCAGAGCGACGGGCGCTTCGTGTCGCTTGTGCCCGCCCGGCGAATCCACAAACCCCTTGGCAATCGCCACCCTCCGGATCAGGAAGGTCCCGACCAACGACAATAGGAATGAGCCGACCAACGTAACAACGACAACAGCGAACATAACGTACAGTCTATTGCGCCGCCCCGCCGTTGGCGAGAACAGCCCGGACAATCAGCCTACTTGATGCCGCTTTGATCGAGGAGTTGGCGCTGATCTTGTTCGTCGAACGCCCCAATCTCCGCAGCGAAATCGAAAACCGTGTAGCGTGCTCGAATGTGGCGTGCCCAGCGCAGTGCGTCCGCGGCGTGGTTGGGTGCCAGTTCGATCGCGCGTAGTGTCGTCGGTGCACCCGCGCGCGACAGCAGGGCGCGGATGTGCTCCGTCGACTTGAGAATGGGTTCGACGGCTGACCAAATGCGCGACCAGTTGTCCCGAATGAACGCGGCACGCTCTCGGGCAGCCGCGACGGTTCTGCGCTTCTGGCGGGCCTGTTCGATCACAGCGGGCGCTGCCGCGCCGAAGTGATCACGAATCTCGCCATCGGACGGTGCGTCGTCCGGCACTTCGCAGGCGATCGTGCGGGGATCGATGCTCGCCAGCGTCTCGTACAGACGAGCACAGAGCAGCGTTCCCAGGCCGACCTGCGCACCGTGCAGGCGTCGCCCTTTTGGACCACGCATGTCCCAATAGTGTGAAATCAGATGCTCGCCGCCGGACGCGGGGCTGGAACTGCCCGCAGCTGCCATCGCTATTCCCGACAGCACGAGGGCAGCGGTCAGAGTGGCTAGCCCGTTTTTCGTCCCGGCGCCGATGTCGTTGAGGTCGTCGATAACAGCCTCGGCAGCGAGCGCAGCCAGTTGTGCCGATGCGTCGCAGTAGTATCCGCCCTCGATTTCGCGCGAGAGAATCCAATCGGCGTTGCAAACGAATTTGCTCAGTAGATCGGCGACGCCGGCTGCGGTCATTTCGCGGGGTGATCGACGGATGACATCCAGATCGACGACGACCGCGATCGGAGCGTCGACCGGGTCGGTGACCTTGAGGCCTCCGCGTTTGAGCGATGCGACGGCGGACGTGTAGCCGTTCATGGACGCGGCCGTCGGGTAGCTGACGTACGGGATTCCTCGCTGGGTGGCAGCCGCTTTGCAGATATCGTTGATCGTCCCCGAGCCGACGCCGACGAGGCTGTGCGGTTCTACCGATCCGATCACCCGCGACAGCGCGTCGACTGATGACTCATCCGCGACAAGCGCGGGAGATTCAAAGACATGCTCCGCCGTTTCGATCGACGCGCCGCGCAGCGCTCCTGAAACTTCAGTTGCGACGGGCCGGGTGTTGATGTCGCTGACGACCAGAGACTTGCTCCCCACGCCGAGTTCGCCAAGCGATTCGATCAGGGCGGACCCGCGACAATCGTCGAAGCGAACGATCTTCGTGGTCACGCGGTGCGATCGGCCACACGGGCACTCTCGCTCACTGGCTAGCCACTCGGAGATTACGCTCGTTAGTTTGTCGATCATGCCGTCATCCTGAGGCTGTGTGACCAGTCAATTCCACCGCAACTGTTGGCATTGATATCAGAAACCGGTGCCAATTCAAATGGCGGGCCGTGTTTTGGCTCGCTGCGGATTTGGGTTCGTTTGGCGCATTTGTGTCTTGGGGGCGTGAGGGCGGTTCACTCTGGGGCGGGGTTGCAGTGCGACTGGAAGATGGCTTCGTTTGGTAATCTGGCTTTGTTTGCATCTCGGCGATTCGCTCGTTTCTGACCCGTGAGGGGGATTCTCGGTTTCTTCGCTGGGTTCGTGTGGCGCTGGGCACTGTTGCATGGACCACTCCTCGCGTCGCGATGCGCGGCGGCTCGCTGATCGGCGGTCTCGCGGTCGGCGCACACCGTCCCCGCACCCTAATAACTACACCCCTGATCTGTGATTCGGAAGAACACCACGTGCGCCCGTGTACGGGGTCGTGGGGAGGGGAAACGTCGAAAGCAGAAAGCAGAAAGCAGAAAGCCGACAGCAGAGGGGGACAGGGATCGAGGGATCTGGGGGAACCGCCGCCCAAGAACACTGAGTTAGCCGACGCCGGGCTACGTTCAAAGTCGAAATGCACTGTCGCCGATCGGCGGCTCGTCGCGTGTCGCATTGTATTGCACGCCCTGAATGTGATATAACTGCGTTCACTCGTGAGCGAAGATGGCAACTGTCAGCGGATTGCCGGACGTCGCGGGACCAAGTTAACGACGGCAGCCTCGTCTGCTCCGATTTCCGTCGGAGAACTTCTCGGTGGGGCACTGTCAGTTCTGATTTCGGAATGGCTGCGAAAGGAGCTTGAATCATGTCGGGACGCAGACTGTACTCTCATCGGGACCGTGTGCTGGTGATCACCGCGTGTTGTTGTGCAACACTCTGTGTGGGCTCTCTCTCTTTGGGGGGTGAGGTGGATCTGTTTCGCACGACGCCTACGTTCGAGGTGGGTGGCGGGCCAACAGCTGTCGTTGCCTGCGATCTGAACGAGGACGGAGTGCCGGATGTCGTAGCGGCTGATCAGAACTTCAGCGACGTTGCCGTACTGATCGCAGACGGTAGCGGCGGGTTCCTTCCTCAGATACGGTTTGGCGTTGGCACGTCACCGCGCGGCTTGGTGTGTGCTGATTTTGATAACGATGACCACCTGGACGTTATCACCGTGAACAACAGCAACGCCAGTATTACCGTTCTTCGTGGAAACGGCGACGGGACGTTCGCCGTCAGTGCCATAACCGTCTCGGTACAATCGCAGCCGTTGTCGATTGCGGCCGGACATCTGAACGAGGACGAGTTTCTCGACGTCGTGGTGGGGTCTACCAGTCGCGTTCACGCTTATCTTGGCGGGCAGGGCCTTTCATTCAGCTTTGCCTACGAAAACACGTTGGGGGGGACCAAGGTCGCGGTAGAGTTCGTCGATGACGATGAGAATGTGGACATCGTCGCGCTGCGCGAAAACAACGCCGATGCTCGCGTTTTGTGGGGCAATGGCGACGGCTCATTCACTGTGATTGGGTCTCCTCTGAGTATCGGTACACTACCGTCGGGAGTCTCGACCGGCGACATCGATCAGGACGACATGCTCGACATCCTTGTGTGCAGCGCCGGACCGGACACGGTTTCGATTCTCTATGGGCTCGGGTCGCGTCAATTCGAGCAAGCTGTGTCGATGGGTGTCGGCGCTGATCCTCGATTCGTCAGGGCGTTTGATGTCAATGGCGATGGGGCTCTTGACGTCTTGACGGCGAACGAAGGGTCCAACGATGTGAGCGTGCGTCTCGGACGCGGTGACGCTACGTTTGATCCGGAAATCAGGTTTGGTGCGGGCGACAACTCGAAGGGGTTGGACGTGGGAGACTTCGACCGGGATGGCGCTGTCGATATCATCACCGCGAACTTCGCCTCAGACGACGTATCGCTATTACTGGGAAACGGTGACGGGACTTTTCGATGGGAGCCGCGATTCGGTGTTGGAGGATTGCCCTTCGGTGTTACTGCGTGCGACCTTAACGAGGACAGCTTCCTGGATCTGGCAACAACCAACTTCAGCACGAATGATGTCTCGGTTCTCATCGGCCGTGGGGATGGCAGCTTTGAACCGGAAGCGAGATATCTTGCAGCGGAGAGCCCGATCGCGATCACGTGCGATGATGTGACCGGCGATGGGAATCTCGACCTGGTGGTCGCGAATCAGAGTTCCAGCGAGGTGTCGGTGCTCATCGGTGCCGGAGATGGAACGTTCGTCGCCAAGCCTCGCTACACCGTGGGATCGAACCCACGCGATGTAACCGTTTGTGATCTTGATGAGGACGGCAACCTCGACATCGCCACGCCCAACAGCGGAGGAGGAGTCTCTGTTCTCTTTGGGTTGGGCGGCGGTTTCTTTCGCCCCGAGGTAAGGGTCGACGCCGGGGCGTTTTGGGCGATCGGTTGTACGGATATGAACGGCGACCAACACAAGGATCTTGTCTACTCTGCCGGCAACAGCTTCCGCGTGACGCTGGGACACGGTGATGGAACTTTCAAAACGAACCACTTTTCCGTCGGAACTCCGATAGGCCACATCGCAAACTTGCGTGCCGCATCCATCGACGGTGATACGGACAGCGATGTCGTCGTGACGTCGGAGAACTCCAGCTCATGGAGCGTGTACCACGGAAACGGGGACGGGACATTGGGACTCATCGGGAGTCATTCGCTAGGTTCCGGTCCGCGCGCCGTAGCGGTTCTCGACGTTGATTCGGACGGTTTTCAAGATGTCGTGTTTGCCGTTCGGGCGAGTGATGACGCCGCCGTGTACCTCGGGCACGGAGACGGAACTTTCGACGACGCGCGTCGCTTCGGCGTGGGTGAAGAACCAGT
Organism: Phycisphaerae bacterium; assembly: GCA_029260155.1. Lineage (GTDB taxonomy): Bacteria > Planctomycetota > Phycisphaerae > UBA1845 > UBA1845 > OFTM285. The sequence goes on from JAJDDU010000116.1 coordinate 6,745, forward strand.
GGCCATC
>JAJDDU010000117.1 GCA_029260155.1 Phycisphaerae bacterium
TGCCCAACCGTTTTTCGCCCCAACGCCCCTTCACCCCGTGCCAGAGGGGCTTGGGGCGGAAAACGCACCCATGTCCCAGCCCGTTGCGCTGGTACACTCAAAGTGATAACTCGTGGCCGGTTTTGAGTGATCGCTGACACACTACGGCTTTGGCTACGGTTTTACGGCGTCAAGACGCGTCACAACGCGGCGAAATGCGTCGATTTGTGAAAATGCTGATCTGCGGTAAGATGCTGTAATCAAAGGGCTTCTGTTGGTTTCGACGAATGTAGAAGTTATGCTCGCATAGCTGGACATCGACCGCTCAGAATGGGATGGAGGAGCTTCCATTCTGTGGTAACGCTGATCAAGCCCTGACCTTTCGAAGCTGGCGAGCAGGACGACAGGCTGGCAATTCAACGTGTTGGCTGCGGCTTTCTTCGCGTTCGTGCAAATGAGAGTGGGTACTGGGTTCTGAGGGCCGTTCTGCACCAGGTTGGTGTCGATCCCGATCAGCATTCCGCGCAGCGTGATCATCCGCCAGAATACGCCCCCCCCGGACCGCACTGACTGACGATCAGGCGGCCCACAGCCACCACCTGGGCGTCGGCTGCGAACCTGTCGCACCGCCTGTACAGAAAGCCAATTAGTCTCTTGGCTTCTTCGGGCCTGTTCGCACACAGGCCTTGGTGAATCACTGCCAAAAGACCGCTTCGCTTGAATCAGGCGGTTCGTCCAACTACGATGTCCCCTCGACGACCGACAGCTGAGAGACGTCCGTAGAAAGGAGTCCGATCCATGCCGTTCAAGCCGTTCAAGACCGTCCAACAGATTGGCGTAGTTGTCACGACGGTGCTGCTGCTCGGCTGCGCCGCCTCCAACCGCGCGGCCGTGCCAGTCACGGCCGACTCAGGGACAACGGTTGCAGCCACTTCGGCTGACCAGTCCGCTGCGCGGACAGGAATGGCCGCGGAAGATGTTGGAGAGACCGCAGGAGAGGAGGTGAAGGAGAGAGAGAAGCAAGCAGAGGAAGAGGCCAAGGACGCCCGCCAGCTCGCCAAGCTCCAGCGCGACGTCGCTATCGCACACGAACGTGTCGCCAAAGCGCACATGGATCAAGCCCACACGAGAACCTCGAATGAGTCCGCGTTGGCAGATGCCGATAGGGAGCTGGCACTGGAAGCGGATCGTCAGCGCATCTTCACCGAGCGATCCGCACCCAATCGGATTGAGCGCGCCCGGCTTGACTTGATGCGCGCCCAAGATCGCACGAAGGAGGCGGAGGAGGAGCTGAGACAGCTCGAAATGATGTACGCGGAAGAGGACTTCGCCGACCAGACGAAGGAGATTGTATTGGAACGAGGTCGCCGTCGTCTGGAACGATCCCACAGTGACCTCGAGCTGCGTCGCGAGGAACTGACTACCCTAACGGACAGGACCATCCAGCTCGAGATAGCGGAGCACGAGCTGCGTGTGGAGCAGAAGACCAGAGTGAGGGACAAAGAGGCTCGCGCCGCCGAATCATCCACGCTCGACAAACACATTGCCGCGATGGCAGCGGAAGCGGAGGTCTCCCGACTTGAAGCGGAGCTCACAGCTTTGGAGGATAAGATGGAGAGGCAGCGCGCTAGGCACGCTAAGGAGGACTAGCAGCGATGAATGCGCTCATCACGTTGCTCGCTTTCGCTGTCCTGCCCGCTGGCAACCCAAATAGCGACGGGACAGCACCTATCACGTCGAACGATGTCCGCGCCGCCATAGAAAAGGGCATCGACTTCCTTCTCAAGGATCAACGTGGCGACGGTTCGTGGGGCGGCCCCCAGGATTCAATCACCACCTGGAGCGGAGACACGTGGTCCAACCCGGAGACGCACCGCGCCTGGAAGGTGGCGACGACAGGGCTGTGCTGCGCGGCGCTTATCGAAGTTGGGCTGTCCGACGACGCCCGGGAGGCGACCGACCGTGCCCTACGTTACCTAATCGAAAACGCCGACGTGAAGCGTCCCGACGTGTGGGACACCATGAACAACTGGGCCTATATCTATGGACTCCAGGGCTTGGTGACCGCCCACGCCAGCTCGCGCTACGAAGGCTCGCCAATACGCGATGAGATCGCCAACGCAGCCGCCATATATCTGGACAACCTCGCGCGGTTCCAGTCCCTTAACGGCGGCTGGGGATACCTGGAGTTCAGCATGCCGCGCACGCGCCGGCCGCAATGGGCGACCAGCTTTATGACTGCCGCCGCCGTCGTCGCCATGCAGCAAGCCAGACGCGAAAGCTTCGACGTGGATCGGAAGGTAATCGACCGAGCCGTGCGCGTGATCAAACGTTGCCGCCTGCCCAACGGAGCCTACACCTACCGCGTCCGGAACGTGCCTAACCTCGACTCGGAGTACATTGATCAGGTCAAGGGCTCATTGTCTCGGATACCGGTGTGCCAGATGGCGCTGATCGTGTCGGGGCAAGAGATCCCCCTTGAGGACCGCAAGTTCGGGTTGGCCCACTTCTTCCGCGATCACAAGTTCCTCGACATCGCCATGCACAGGCCGATTCCACACGAGGCCTACTACGCTAACTCGGGCTATTTCTACATGTTCGGCCACTACTACGCGTCGCTGGTAATCGAGGGACTTCCGTCCGCGGACCGATCGGTCTACTGGCCAAAGCTCTGGCACGAGATCATGAAGATCCAACAGCAAGACGGATCCATGTGGGACTACGACCTGCACAGCTATGACAAGCCCTACGGCGTCGCCTATGGACTGATGGCCCTGGGCCGATCGCTGGATGAATGACGGGAGTATGTGACGCAGGTTGCACCGTGTGGCACCTGTTGCCAATCGCTCGGCGTTTTCGGCGACGGAGTTCCCCGTCCACTTCGCGATCAGAGTGCTTGCTGTCCCCATCAGGAATGTCATCCGGCGCATCTTCTGCCGTCCAACCCTCCGCGTGAACAGAATCGCCGAGCGGTGTGTTGGTCCACCGTTTCTTGCGCTGCCGTTTCGGCATCGCCGCAGGCTTCGAGCGGCGACGGAGTGCCGGATTCTGTCGTGTCGATGACACCACGAAGCACGCTCTTTGGCAACTTGATGCGTCGAATCGTACCGGATGGGCTGTGATCGCACAGATGCGGCGCGAGAACGCGAGATGAAGAGACCGCCAGTGCTACGCGGCTCGGCCTCTTCGCAGTAACGACACGACCCGTTCCTGTGGGTGTCTTGCGCGACGGCTGGCATGGCGCTTCCTTGAGGATCCGTCCATCTGTATCGTCGCGCGGCTTGAGCGTGAAGCCGCGGGGATCGTCTGGGGCGCCGGATGGGAGGGGTGCGCGCCTACATCTCGAATCGCGCAGCTGTGACACCGAGACCCTCCCGATTCCAAACGCTCATGCCCATGTTGGCCGTGTTCACAAATGTCCACCCTCCATTCGACGTGGCGATTTCGGCCCGGATCGCGTTTTCAGGAAGCACACCCATTCGCATTGCGTCTTCTACGCAACAGCATTATCCAAGCCAAGCCTTGATCTTGCCGAATAGCTCAAGTGTATCGTCCTCAGTCTGATCGCTGTGGACATCTTTCTTCAATCCCGTTTGCTCACCTGGCCAGGTTCTCGATTCAGCACTCCACTCACTCATAAGCTCGGCAACCTCCTTGCGCGGGACGTCTTCGAGCTTCGTGTAGAGCGCTAAGTAGTGCGGTTCACCTCTCTCACTATCACCAGCCATCGGGTTTAGGAGCAGTATCTCCTCAATCGCGATGACCTCGCGCCAAAGACGAAGGACCATGTCTTTCAACTCGCTACCTGCTATAGTCTTGTCTATGACATCAAGAAGCCAGACGGACCTGTATGGCTGCCGTGCGCGAAATATGTCCTTTGCCAGTTCTGTCGGATCGATGTTGTGACCGAGCTTACTCGGAGTGAATAATCGACCCGGTCGCGGCGTCTCGTCCTCGTCCAGTTCGCTACTCAAGACCAAAGTATACTCCGGACACTCTCTTCGGAGCTTCTGCAACAACTGGGACTTCGGATAGGATTGTGGTTTGTCAACCGCGATAGCTTCAGGAATTATCCGTGAGAACATCTCGTCATCCTTCCACACGACGATCTTCATGTCGCTGGCCGTCCGCACGGTCGGATCTAACACCCACACTGCCATAACCATACTCCTTCAGTCGGTTCTACGAATCGTAAACTCAATCGCATAGCACATAGTTTCCTTAATCTCCTCCAACGAAGGCATCCTTCCTACGACATTGCCATAGTGCTTACCTCCCGCCAGGATACTCTTGATAATGTGCCGTCCCTTCCCTGGAACACTATTCGGTCCGCGGATTGCATATTCACTCTCGATTGCCTTCAGGCTGGATTGTTGGACGGGGTTTGACACTCGGACCTTCACGTCGCCGCATGTTTGATCCACTTCTGTAATGAGTTCTGGCCTGGATCCATGAGCACACGCATTCCTATAACAGTTGGCCAATGCTACATACAGGGGGCAATAGAGTAGCCTCTCCTGGGACTTCATAAACTCGAGCGGGAACGCCGTGTTCCATTCATGCGCATTGGCGCGCCCCTGGTAGAGTGCGGGCAAGTTCCTCCAAAGCGCCTCCATAATTGGAACGGTGTTTTCATTCGCCGGAAGCGTTTGCGGTTTGTAAGGAACGCTTCCATACGTATACATAATGCTGTATGCATATTCAGACAAGACCAGGAGGCGTCTTATTGCGCCAGCGGAGGGCTGTTGACACGGCGGATCGAATGCCTGAATGCCGTTGAATACTGTCCGTATAGTCTCGTGCCAGGGATCGTGGGATGCAGCCGAGCGCGTTAAGGCGAGCGCTTCTAGTCCAGCAGCGGCAGAAAGAACCAGAGGCGCCGTCATTTCCTCCAGCGCGGTTTGGAATTCGATGGAAAGGCCGACACACGAATGCGCACGCTCTAGGACCACGGCGCCTGTGACAACGGGAATGTCAGTCTTATCTGCTGAAAACAGGAGGGGAACTATGAGCTTTGCATGCGTCTGCATGTTCGCTGTGTCAGGTCTGTCATCACGCACTCGTCGTATGGCCTCACGAATCGCTTGTTCGGCGACACCGTTCGGCGATGGGTATGGGTCAGCTTCCCACAGCCTCATAACTCGGTATGGTTCTGATTCACTAACGTCGAAGAATAGAATGCGTCGCTGTCGGCAGCACTCTTCAATTAGCGAGTCTATGTTGAGTGTATCGGATGTTAGTGATTCAGTTGAAGATTGCGACACGAGAGCAGGGCGCTTCGAGCGTGCAGGATTCGGAACGCTGTAGAGAGATACACGGGCCGCAGATTCGAGATATCTCAATCTTTCGCAAATCTTGGCCGTCTCCGTGGTGCGAACTTCTATTCCCTGCTCCCTGACGAATGACAAAGCAGCGTGGCGGACGTGCTGTGCAGCTCGCATGTCTCGGACGTGCCGAACGACCATGGCAACCTCCGACGTAAGGGAGTGTGCAGCGGAGATCTCGTCTGCACTGAAGCTGTCGTCGCCACTGGTGACTTCCAATATTGCGGCATCGTGTTCAGTCTGGCCAAACCGCGAGGCCACGTTCCACAGGAACTACGTCGATTGGCTGCAAGTGTCCGACATCCAACGCGGGAACGGCTACGGCGAGGAACTTCTCTACGGCATCGAGGATTATCTCGGAGAGGAGCTTTCCCTCCATCCGACATCGCTGGCGGCGGAACGGATGCTGGAGCGCATGGGGCGCGATGCTGACTTGGAACTGAGTAGGTAACGTCATGGACGCCACACAACCTATCCCAGAGCCACGCCTTTTGAGCGCTGACGCCGTCGCCGAGATCGTCGGGCTGACTGCTTGGGGCGTGAAGCATTTACACCGCGCGCACAAGCTGCGCGGGCGGGTGCAGGGGGGGCGTTTGTACTGGCACTCGGCGGACGTGACGGCGTATGTGGAGAGTTTTCGCAGCGGCACCAACTGATGCACAAGTGGATGCGATGATGAACGGTGGTTCGGCGAGAAAGTTGACTGGATTCACTTACACCTTGACGCCTGCGTCGGCGGTGGCGTAGTCTTGCGGGTGCTGTACGAGATGTCGCCACAAGCGATGACAATTGAGACACCCGTCCCTGGCGGTTCGACATGCCCTTGCGGTATCTCGTGCAGCGCCGTTGGGGGCGGGCTATGCACGGAGCAATTCGATGATGTTGATGGAGAAACCCAAAGTACACATCGTCAAGCGAAAGAACCCATCCGGCCGGGTGTGCTACACGGTGAGGTGGTTGCAGGACGGCAAGTACCACGGCCGAGCCTGCGGAAGCGACAAAGAATCGGCGATGGAGTTGCGGCGCCAGAAAATCAAGGCGCTACGCGAAGGCATCGACGACGTTGTCCGATTCGTCAGTTGGGACGATTTCGTTGCCGAGCACCTTCGCAAGCTGCGAGGCAGTTCTCGCCACACGCGCAACGTGCAATTCACTCTGACCGAGTTTGGCGAGATGTTCAAACCCAAGGGACCGCAGATCGCGACGTTTAGGATGGTCGAGGACTATCATGCGGCGTTGCGCGGAGTGAACTCAGCCCGAACCATCAACCGCAAGATTCGCGAACTACACCGGGCGTTCCGCTTAGCGGTAAAGCGCCGCAACATGGTACGGAACCCCATCGACGATGAGTACCCGTTCGAGCCGGAGGACGAACTTGATCCGGCGCAGGTGTGCGACGACACCAAGCAGCGGCTACTCAAGGCATGTGGCGACGATGCCTACTGGAGGGCATTCTTATACCTGCTGATGACCACCGGGTGCCGCGTCAGCGAGATCCACAAACTCAGCTGGGGGCGAGTGGACTTCGGAGGTGAGTTCTTCAAGCTGGTGAAAACGAAGTCGCGGCGAGTGCGGCTGACACCGATCGTGGCTGACGCAGTGGCCATGCTCCACGAGTTATTCGACGCCGAACCCAAGAAAGTCGGTGACGGCGGCATCGAGACCCCCGTCCGGGACCTCGTGTTTCATCCGCTGCAATGGAAGCAACTCTACGACGGGTGGACCAAGCTGCGGAACGCCGTCGGTATGCCGGGTTTGCAGATGAAGGACTTCCGCCCCACCGCTGGGTCCGACGCCGGGGACATGGAGGTGTCCAGCGTGAACGTCTCGGACTTCCTGGGACACAGCGACCCGCGTGTCACGTACAAGCACTACATCCGCAAGGGCAAGCTGGACGCCAACCGCCGAATCGCGGAATCCTTGGCGGCACGGTTGAAAAGCGCATGACCGCGCAACACATATCGCAACACATCCGGCGGGCGGGCGACGCGGACTTGACGTAAACCCTTGTCAACAAAACGCGCCCGGGAGGACTCGAACCTCCAACCTACAGATTCGAAGTCTGCCACTCTATCCAATTGAGCTACGGGCGCTTAGGTCGGCTGCACTATATCAGCCATGTGCGGAGGGGTCAAAACTTGATATTGAGATCGACCCGAAACCGCCACTGATCGTCGTTGGGGTCCGACGCAAACGGAGCATCGCTGGACCGTAGATGGCTCACCAAGCCCCACGCGTGCAAGCCGATCTTGTCCGTCAGTTGATACTGCGTGCCGAAGAGGTGGCCTCGAAAAGCTGTCGCCAGCGTCAAGTCGTCCTGGGCGAGGGCAGTGAGGACGGCCTCACGCTCAACGTCCTGGTATTGGTAGTAAACACGCCAGTCTTTGGCGCTCCTTGCCTCTCCGTAGGCCATGCCAACGGCCCAACCCGTGGATTGCGCGCTCGGGGCTCGTGTGTTGCGTATGTACTCGGCGCTCACGACCAAGGGCATGTGGAGACCTTCGTAGGTCAGCGCGACGATGGGATTCAGGATGCTGAACCGCGACCGGAACGCATCGCCGAACGCGGCGTTGCCACGATTGTCCGCGATGCCCACGAGGCTGCCGTCCGGGTCCAGGTCAGTGAATCGATACCAGCCGATCACGGAGAGTAGATTCCAATCCTCGGCCAGCCGCTTGCTTCCGGCCAATTGAACGACGAACGCGCTGGCTTCATCGAGGTTGCTCTGTTCGATCGCGATGTACTCGCCGACGACGACATCGAGGCGATCCAGGATCTTCAGGTCTCGAAGCGTGTAACCGGCGGCGATACCCTCCGGCTGCACGTCGCCGTCCCAGACGAGTTCGCCATAGACCGGATTCGGCGTGAACGAGTGACCGAACTTCCCAACCGTGACCCACGCGCCATCCGCCCACTGCGGTCGGTACGT
>JAJDDU010000118.1 GCA_029260155.1 Phycisphaerae bacterium
TGCCCAACCGTTTTTCGCCCCAACGCCCCTTCACCCCGTGCCAGAGGGGCTTGGGGCGGAAAACGCACCCATGTCCCAGCCCGTTGCGCTGGTACACTCAAAGTGATAACTCGTGGCCGGTTTTGAGTGATCGCTGACACAATTGCTACAGACACTGCGGATATACGCTACGCTTGGATTAGGAATGCTCTAGATGCGGCCTTGCGTTGTGCGCAAAAAGAAAGCACCGCAGTGTGCTAGGCACGACGACGGTGCTTTCCGGAGGGGAAAGAAGCCACTTGTTATACAGCCCGCAACTACTGCGGGTTCACCAAACCCTCCGATAATATCGCTTCTCGACAGGCTGGTTTGCGATCCAGAATCGCGACGCAGCACCAGCCCTGCCGCCGAGAATCTAACACTCACTATCGGCAAAGACCACGCGAATGCTTAGACTATTCCAACTCATTATACACGCAAATCCGAATAAATCCTCATAATCCTCACATTCCGACACAAAAACACATCTCAGCACTGGGAGTACCCGCAGACTTCGCATTTTACGCATCCTTCCGCGAATCGGAGCTGATTCTGGCAATCTGGGCAAAGTACTTTGAATTGCTCCTCGCGAACGAAGGACTCAGACGGGCACTCGATCGCCTGCTGACTCGCCAAATCACCCGAAAACTCGGTGACGACGGTCGAAACTGCAGCCGGGGCGGGTTTTGCGCCGTTGCCGTTTCCATTGCGTTTTTTGTTGTGTGGCGATCGGCCGGTACGCATCTCAAGCCAATCACGATCGAGCTCAGCGGGATCGAATTGTCCGGTGACCAAGTTGCGCAAGCCGAATTTGGACTTGGCGCGGGCGTACTTCTGCAGCGCCCTCGCGATGCCGTCTCCTAGACTTCGAACCTTGCCCTCTTTCGTGGCGACCTGAAGGCTGGAGCCGATACCCTTAAGTTGCCTAACGACGTGATGCAGCTTGCCGCCGGAACGGAGCCATAGGCTGATGATTCGGCAGATGGCTTCCAAGTCGCTCGTGGCCAGGTCGCCGCCCTTGCCGAGTTGTGCGAAGACTTCGAGTTCTTGCTCGGTTTCCACGTCGACGGTTATCTGAACGTGCATATTGCCGAAGGGCGTGATCTGACGGATTCGCACGCCAACGGCGATGTCCTGCAAGTCCATTGGCTCGGGAGTAGGTCGCTCGGCCTTTGCCAGCGCAGCCGCAGCCTCGTCGGATTTGCCGTTCTTCTTGAGCGCCATCGGCTGGTTCTTACGACAACCGTTGCGGTAGACGGTGACACCCTTGCAACGCTGCTTGTAGGCGTCCTGATAGATCGCCTGAACGTCGTCTTCAGTGGCGGATTCGGAGAAATTGATGGTCTTGGAAATCGCAGCGTCACAATGCTCCTGGAAGGCGGCTTGCATCTTGATGTGCCAATCGGGAGACACGTCGTGGGCGCAAACGAAGATGCGCTTGATGTCTTCGGGAAGGCGGGAAATCCCAGCGAGGGTGCCTTCCCTGGCAATCTGATCCATCAGATCCTCGCTGAGCAATGCGCGCGCTTTGGCGGTCTCTTCAAATATCGGATTGACCTCGATCATGGGTGCCTTCCCCTGGTCTTGGCCTTTGAGTACGTGACGGTAGAACGAGAGATTGAACAGCGGCTCTATGCCACAGGAGCAGCCGCCGATGATGCTGATCGTTCCGGTGGGCGCGACGGTCGTACATGTTGCGTTACGCATCGGGCGATTGTGTTCGGTGTCCCAGATGCTGCCTTCCCAGTTGGGGAACGAACCGCGTTCGCTTGCCAACTGTTCGCTGCAAACGTGCGATTCGTCGTCGACGAACTTCATGAAACGCCGGCCCCAATCGACGCCTTCCTGTGTGTTGTAGCCCGCGTTGAGCATGAACAACGCGTCGGCGAATCCCATGATGCCCAGGCCGATCTTGCGGTTTTTCTTGCAGATTTCGTCGATCTGCGGCAGGGGATAGTTGTTGGCGTCGATGACGTTGTCGAGAAACCGGGTGGCGTCGTAGATCGCGCCGCGGAGCGCGTCCCAGTCGACCGTCGCCTGCGGTGTGCCGGGATCGGTAATAAACTTGGCCAGATTGATGCTTCCCAGGTTGCACGCCTCGAAGGGCAGCAACGGCTGCTCGCCGCAGGGGTTGGTGGCTTCCATTCGCCCGATGTGTGGCGTCGGATTGGTCTCATTCACGCGATCGATGTAGCAGACGCCGGGCTCGCCGGTGCGCCACGCGTTCTTGATGATGATGTCCCAGATGTCCTGTTTGGTGTAGTAGTCGCCCGCGGGCGGCTCGCCCTCTTCGAGCGGCGTCAGAGTCCGGACGTCGTACTCCCAAATCTCAAGCGACTTGGCGAGGCAATACTCCCGCTCGGTGCGCGGATTACGCACAACGTGCAACGATTGCGGGGCGGCGAGGAAGGAGTCCATCCACGCATCGTCTATTTTGACCGAGATATTGTAGTTGGTGAACTGAGTCAAGTCCTCTTTGGCGTGCAGGAACTTGAGAATATCGGGATGATGAATGTTCATCATGCCCATGTTGGCGCCGCGCCTGAACGCACCTTGCTGGATCGCGTTGGTGGCCTCGCTGAAGGCGCGCCAAAACGAGATCGGACCGCTGGTCGTGCCGCCCGAGCTCTTGATGTAGTCGCCGGTGGGGCGAAGCTCGTCGAACGCGAACCCGGTCCCGCCACCGGCTTTTTGGATCAGCGCGGTGTACTTGATCGAGTCGAAAATCCCGGTAATGCTGTCCGGGACCGGTAGGACGAAGCAGGCGCTGAGCATGCCCATTTCCCGCCCCGCGTTCATGAGGGTCGGGCTGTTGGGCATGAAGCGTTGCGATACCATGAGGTCGTAGAAACGGTTCTCCCACTCGCTACGGCTTGACTGGTCTGGATTGTAGCGAAGCTCCGCATCCGCGATTGCGCCGGCTACGCGCCTGAATAGCTCGGCAGGGCCCTCGGTACACGCTCCTGATTCGTCTTTCTTCAGGTAGCGTGCTTGGAGTACACGCAACGCGTTCTCGCTGAACGCGAACTCAGTGGCTGCATCATCCTGATTAGCGAAACGATCTGACTTTGTGACGACGCTCGACATTATTTACTCCGCGGTTCCACCGCTGGCTTATGTTGTTTCGATTCTAGCGTGCCCCCGACGTGGCTGGGTCACATTTAGCGGTCCCGGAACCCGTAGTCACCACATCTTGGGGGCATTCTATATTAATACCACCACATATCGTTATTGTCAAACAGATTCTGTCAGTTTTACCTTTGTTTCTGCAAGGCTTGTGTCCATATAATGTTAGGTTGGTATTCGGATCCCTTTTCACATTGTTTGATTTTTCCCGCCCCTGCGATGACCCTGGTCGTCCGTGGAAACGGCCAGGACATTCATCTGGATTCGCAGGCCTTTCAGCCTGAAGGCCACGGCGCTGGGACATGGGTGGCACGAGTGTGCGCCGATGACGTGGTGCGAAGGCGGCGCGTGTCTGCAGGTTATCGAGCGGCTTGGCAATGTTCCGGTACGCGTGTCGATGACGGAGGGCGGCGGGGGAGGCGCTGGTGTCCGGGTCAACCTGCTCATCGAGGCCCCCGACGTTGGCGATGAGCTGGTGGAGATGGTGCGGGTTCGCGTGTCGCGTATGCTCTCGGCTGATCGGGATCTCTCCGAGTTTTTTCAACTTGCCGCCGAACATCCAAAAATCGCGCCGATCCTGCGGATTGGTGCGGGCAGAATCCTGCGCAGCGCGTCCATGGCGGAGAACGTTGTTAAGGCCCTTTGCGCGACCAACGTGAATTGGACCCAGGCGGTAAAGATGATTAACCGCATCGGGCAGCTTGGCCCCTGCATGCGGGAACATCGTAACCTCAATGCTTGGCCGACGCCGAGGGAAATTCTTACTGCCGGCGAAGATTACTTGCTGAACGTGGCCCGCGTGGGTTACCGCGCAGATTCGATTCTCGCCTTTTGCCGGTCGGTTGTGGATGGCACGTTCGACGTCGACGGGTTGGATGCATTTGCTTGTGAGGCTTCGGCCGACGCGTTGTGTCGGCGACTCACGTCCATCAAGGGAATCGGGCCGGCGAGCGGCTATTTTCTGGCCAGCCAACTCGGCTGCCATGAGCGTGTGTCGATCGACAGTTGGACGGTTGCTTACGTCTCGAAGACCTACTTCAAGGGGCGCAAGGCGAGCGTCCGGCAGATCGAGCGCGTCTACGCGCCGTACGGGCGATGGCGGGGCTTGGTGTGGTGGTTTGAGCAATGGTTGCAGTGGGATACTGCCAAGACAATGTTGCGTGACGCTGAGGCGATTGGCCGGAATCGTGGGAAGGCGTAGTGCAGAGATTCCGCGCTGGTTCAGCGTGAATTGGATGTGCTGAGCAATTCCCCGGCACGCGCGTGGCGGGGGGGGTGCCGCATATCGCTTCATCGGTGGGTTCGTTTGGCGCATTGCGTTTCGCGCTTTTGGCGCGCGGTTGTTGTCGTCGGTTGGCGGGGACATGCGCGCAGCGCCCCCGTATGGTAATAACTACACGTCTGATCTGTGGCGTTCTGTTTTTTCACAGATCACCCGTTCTTGGGGTCGGCAATGGCGAAACGGGGGTGATCCGCACACTGTGTGCAGGGATAGGCCGGGGGTGGAATCTGGACGTTGCGGCCGGTACAATGGGGTTCTGCGGCTATCGGCCGCGTTTCTCCTGTCGACGCACTCACAACCAAGTGGAGGGTCACGCGTGAAGTCTATCGTTGGCAACCTTGTCCCCAAGGCACTGCCTCTAATCGTCGCTCTGCTCGTGTCTGCGATCGACACGTCCTCCGCCGGCGCTCAGTGCGCCCACGGCGACCTCGACGGCAGTGGGACCGTGGGCTTGCCCGACTACGCCGCGTTTGTCGATTGCACCACCGGCCCCGACGGCGGTCCCGCCCTTCCGGGCTGCGGGCCTGTTGATTTCGACTGGGATGACGACGTTGATCTGCTCGACTACAGCAACTTCCAGCGTCTCTTCGGCGTGACGCATGGCGCGATCTCCGGAAACTCGAGTCTCGACGAGGAAGGCCGCCTGGTAATGGCGGTCGCCGGTGACTTTGACGGCGACGGGGATCTCGATCTTGCCGCGACATCCAACAGTGGGAATATCTCAGTGCTCTTGAACCGCGGCGACGGCGTATTCGTCGTCGCCGCGAGCTACTGGATAGGTGTGGGTGTCGTTTTTTTTGCTGCTGCCGGCGATCTGGATGGCGACGGCGATGTCGACCTCGCCGTGACGAGAAGTGCGGCCCTGGGCGAGCTCTCAGTGTTGCTGAATCACGGCGATGGAACCTTCGCGGACAGCGTGTCATATGGCGTCGGGAGTCGGCCCAACTCGGTCGCTGTCGGCGACCTGGATGGCGACGGGGATCTTGACCTCGCCGCCACAAACAACGAGGACGACACGGTTTCGGTACTGCACAATAATGGCGATGGCACGTTTGGGGCCGATGTTGTCTACGAAGTGGGGCGTGGGGTGTCGAGTGCTGCCCTCGGTGACTTAGACGGGGACGGAGGTCTCGATCTTGCCACCGCGAACTTCAACGACGCTACCGTGTCAGTGATGCTGAACCATGGCGATGGGACTTTTTCTGACAGCGTGCCAATCGGTGTGGGGACTTCGCCCCATGCGGCGGTCATGAGTGACCTAGACGGCGATGGCGACCAACACCTCGCTGTGTCCTCAAGCGGTGTTGTGGTTCTTCTGAACAACGGCGACGGGACCTTCGCGGGCGGCAATATCTACGGTGCCGGCGCGGGGATTGTGGTCACAATCGCCATCGGAGACCTGGACGGAGACCGCAATCTCGATCTCGCTGCGAGCACTTACTTCAGCACGGGCGTGTGGGTGTTGGTGAATCAAGGTGACGGCAGTTTCGCGGATGGGGCTACCTACGACATGGGCAACGGATCCCAGGCGTCGGTTGCCGGTGACTTTGACGGCGACGGCGACCTTGACCTTGCTGTGATGGGCAGCCACCCGGACGTTGTGGTGCTGGAGAATCTGGGCGACGGCAAGTTCTCCCCCCCAGACGCGTCCTATGGCGTTGGGACCAATCCCAGTTCGGTTGCGATGGGAGATTTGGATGGTGACGGTAGCCTCGATCTCGCCGTGACACACTACAACGGCGACAGTATTTCGACACTGCGGAACTTGGGCAACGGCACTTTCGCTGACGGTGTGTTCCAGGGTGGAACCGACGGCCCTTCATCACTGGCGCTTGGTGACCTGGATGGAGACGGGGATATCGACCTCGCGGTGGCGCATTCCTTGGCCGGCACACTCTCCGTCTTGCTGAACCATGG
>JAJDDU010000119.1 GCA_029260155.1 Phycisphaerae bacterium
GCATCAGGGCGCTACCCGGGAGGGCAGCTTCGGCGTGGCGATCGCGCTGCCGTTCGAGCAGGAGACGAACACGACCATCGCCGGCGACGACAAGCTAATAAACTTCAAATACTTCTTCACGCGGAAGCTCGTTTTCGTCAAGGAAGCGAAGGCCATCGTGCTTTTCCCCGGCGGCTACGGCACGCAGGACGAGGGCTTTGAAGCGCTGACGCTCGTTCAGACCAGCAAGAGTGCGCCGGTCCCGATCGTCCTTGTGGATGAGCCGGGCGGCACCTACTGGCAGCATTGGCGCACCTACGTCAAGGCAGAGTTGCTGGCCACCGGGATGATCAGCCCGGAAGACATGGATCTGTTCTTCCTGACTGATTGCGCCGAGGACGCCCGTGATGAGGTCTTGCGGTTCTACAGTCGCTATCACTCCTCTCGTTACGTGCGTGATGATTTCGTGATTCGCATGCGGACGCAGATATCGCCCACACACCTCGATCGGCTGAACGGCGAATTCGCCGACATCTCCTCCGGCGAGCCGATTCGACAGGTGTTCGAGTCGGTTGCTGGAGAAAATGGCGAGTGCGCGGATCTGCCGCGATTGGTTTTCCAGTTCGACCGTCGAAATGTGGGCCGAATGCGCCAGCTCATCAACGCGATCAACGACGACGCGTAGCCCCCGTGCGCCCCTTCCCGTTGGCGGGGACACGGAAATCTACGCCATGTACACCTGTTCTGTCAAATAGGCAGTATGCCTGCAGGTCTCTACATGGGGCATTTCGGCTGGCGCTGTCACGGGCGCAGGAAAACCGGGCGCGGTTATCACTTGTGGCACCGGTTTCCAACCGGTGGAATCACGGGCACACAAACATCGCCCCCATGTTGGCTTCCATCAGCAACTTGTCTTCGTCGTCCACAGTTCCGTCGCAGTTGCCGTCGGCCCGAACCGAACACAGCGAGGCGGTCTGAGTGTACGCCTCACAGAAGAGGTCGATATCCTCGGAATCGAAATCCCCGTCGCCGTCCAGATCGCCGAATCTCGTGTAATTGGCCTCGATGAGTACGGCTGCGAGAGCGGCTCCCGAGAGAGGGATCCCATTCTGTTCCACGGTCCCGGTCACCGTGCTGATCCCGCGGTAGTAGATGACGTGGGATCCGACTTCCAAGGTCGCGCCGGCCTCGATCATGATGTTGCGGACGTAGAGTGTGTCCGAACATCCCACGTTGTTGTTGACGTGCTGATCCACCAACTCGATTTTCTTGCTCGATGCGCTGATCGTTAAATCCTGCAGCGCTCCTCGGCAGGGCGTGTCCATGTAGACGACGTCGCCCACATCGCGCGCGTACACTTCGATTGTCCCCGAATCGAGGGGAATCGGGTCTTCCATCGCCATCAACAGGTCGGTTGTCCGCGTGTCCCAGTGCGCTGCCACCAGGTCCGGGGGAGATGTGTTGACTTCAAACAGCGACCTGAACTCGGTCCGAATGTCGAAGTGGCCATTGACCTTGATATGAAACCCGCCGCCGGCCTTTGTGTTGGCCTTTTGGATCACGGCCCGGTCGTGCAATGTGAACCCGCCCACCGGCGTTTGATCGACCATCTCGGCTTGGCTGGAGAAGTCGTTTTTCATGTTGTGATAGACGATCGCGCAGGGGCTGCTGCCGCCGAACTCAGCCGGACCGGCCAGCTTGATCCGACTCGTCGCCTTGTTCGGCGAACGCAAGTCGAGCAAACCTTGCTCCAACTCATCCGGGTTGTCCACGGTCAAGCTGCGCGCGTTCACGTCCGATCCGACCACCCTGGCCGACTTCTCAATGACAAGCGCTGTGTTGGCCGCTCCCATCTGACCTTCCAGCTTCGATATATCGTTGATCATCGCGGGGTCGCCCGCATTCTCGACGATAAGTGTTCCGACCGTAATTGTCCCCGCGAACGTGGTCCCGTCCGAAGTGTCGATGACACCGGTTTCGCCTGCTTGTCCTTGGCATCCCGGCCCGCCGGGGTGTATCAGATATGCACTTGGAATCACAGAATCACCTGGCCCGCTGATGACTATATGGGAGTCGGTGTAGAGAGAGCAAGTCCCCAAATACGTGGTGCACCCACCGCTCACTATCGGCGGGTCCGGGTTGAACGTCCCGAAGTCCAATACGTAGCTTTGCCCCCCGAACGCCATGAGCCCGGTGTCATGAAGGAACCAGTTGCCGCCCGTCACCACCGGAATCTCGCCAAGCGGGAATAGGAACTCGGGAATCCAAACTCCGCCCGAGACGGACGCGTTCGGAAGAGGGTTGATTACGCAATTGTGTGCGGGTACGAACGCGTTAATCCCCTGCAGACCATGTTCATCGCACGCGTCCGGTCCGTCCTTGATCTCGCGAAACGCCCATCGGGTCTTGGGTCCGGGCACCGGTCCACAATAGGCGCAGGACGGCCCATGCAGTTTCCAGCACCCGCCTTCGATGACTCCAGTCACGGTGATCTCGGGAAGCAGCGAGTTCGCCGGATCGGTCCCATTGTCGCACCCTTCCAGGCGCCATCTCCCTCCCAAGGTGTCCCCGTTAATCGTCAACACGCCGCCTACCCGCATGGGGTCCGATTCAGACGGAATGTGATCGCCGACATTCCACTGCTTGTACCCCGTCGCGTCGACATTGCCGTTGACGGTGACCTTGGTGAACTTCGGAATGTCCCACTTGCCGCCGGTGACATTGCCGTTGATCTCTACGGACGTGGTGTCTTCGTGACCGATGCCGTTGTCGAGCGTGACCTCCATATCGCGGACGTCCCCGCCCACGGTGAGGTCAGCCCGGTCCCTGACCGTCAGGTGGTAATCCACCGTCGCGTTGTTCTCCATCTTCCCGACCACGGTCAGTGTAAGCCCAAGACCGATGTCCAACCCCGTCGCAGTCCCACCCGCCGTAAACGAGGCAATCGTCTGGTTCTCCGTGGCCGTCACGTTGTAGTTAATCGTCCCGCCGATCAGGTGGTAAACGTTGTCAGTGGCGACGGGAACCAAGTCGGGATTCCAGTTCAGATCGTTGGCCCAGTTCCCGTCTCCGAGGTCATTGTCCCAGCACTTGGTGTTGGATCCCGGAGGGTCGCATTGCCCATAGCCGGTTCGCGGAACGCTGAGCACCAAAACACAGAGCACGAGTGCAAACACGCTGGGTCGCTGTCTTGCTGACATGGTCATTTTTCCTCCTGAATTGAAACTGGACATTGATTGGACCCATAACGACGAACAAGGTCCAAAAAAAAGGTTCATCCGGGAATTCCGGGGAACGCAGCTCTGATCTTCAGGAAGAAGTAGTCATCATCGCGGAATCCGTAGGCCATTCGCTTGATCACTTTGATCTTGTTCATGATGCCTTCCAGCAGGCTCGTGTGCAGCGGATACTGGTAATACTGGCGAGAACTCGCGCATGAAAGTCCATAATGTCGCCGTGGATAGCACGGCAAGTTCATTCGGTCGATCAGTCCAGGGCGAACGCCATTCCGGGCGTCGGGAATGACCGCGCCGGCTACTCGGTCCATGCCTTCACTTGCCCGATCAGAGTGACCATCTCATTGCGCTTTTTCTCAAAGAGCGCAAACACAGTGATCATCAGCGCGCCGAGAACGATCCCCGACGCGTACCACACCCACGTCCAGCCGAGGTGTTCTGCTGCGTGCCAGATCATGGTCAGCAACGACAGACACAAGAAACCTGTACCGAGCAGTAGAAACGAGCGGAGTTGATATGCGATGCCGGCGAGAATGCCCACGATGGACAACCCCGCGAGCACGAAGGGAAGCCAGGGGGCCTCCGCCACACCGATCAGGAAGACGTCCGCTGTGGATGACAGGTAGATCGCTAGCAGACAACCGTAGTTGAGTCCCCTGCGCTGGTCGGTGCTGAGCGATGCTCGACTGAAGTGCCCGGCCGCCAGAACAGCGAGTGCAGTCGGGATGAACCACAGTTGGGGATGCTGGGCGATACCGAGCCCCGGTATGTGGTGCAGCAGATACCACAAGCTGGCGTTTATCGCGAGAGCGCCGATCATGCCAACGGCCAACGATCGGCGCAGGGCGGCCGCCGCGATATACAGTGCCCCAGTGGAAAGAAGCACAATCGAGTAGTGAACCCGCGCCGATTGAAGAAAGAACTCAAAGATGATGGACACGGGCAATAGCATGCCGGTCCACCGGAGTGGTCGCGCGAGAACCGTGAAGCGGCTGCGCTGGGACGCTTCTCCGGCCGCCACCGCCGCGAAGGCGATGGCGATCACGAGGATCGGCCAGAATTGTGAGATGAACCCGGAGAAGAGCCCTGGCATGCTGGCCCGCACATTGAGCACGAGTGCCCCCGCGAGGCACTCCGCCACATAGACGTGCAGTTCCCTTCTGTCGCCGTCGAGGCCGAAGGCGTCAGCTCGGGGCCATACCGCAAACAGAAAAGACTGCAGCATCAGCAGGGCCAAGGCCACGATCATCGCGGCACGCCACCCCACGGACATCGCCATCGCCTGGTCGTTTGCCAGGGAAGTGATCGCGAGTGCGGCACAGTAGGTCAAGGCGCACGCTGCCAGAATCGAAGTGCCCATCACGCAGCGCCTCATTGCGATCTTCCACGACGGTCTGAGTGGAGTCTGGATCGCCGCGGCAACGCTTACCATCTGTAGCGCGGCGGCCGTTGCAATAACTCCGATCGCTCGGTGAAGCATGCCCGCCGGCGCAGAGGGAGGCACTGACGACCAAGTCAGCAGAACTACGCCCGCCGCAATCAGGCAGAGAGCGCATGTTCGCGCGGCCTGTCGAAAACGCGGGATCGGCTTGATCGATGAGGCCGCAGCGCACAACAACGGCGTGAGCACCATCAGCAGACGCACAGTTGTCTCTGGATGAGTGAGGCTGACGTAAGTCGCGAGGAGAAGGGACACGGATGTGAGCAATCCATTCGCCGGGAGCAACCAAGGAGTCACTTCGATCGCTGCGCCCGAGCCCGTCCTCGCCCTTCCATGGAATCGCCACACAAGCGTGGTCAACAGCACGTAGCCGGCGAGCCCGAGCGACATCACCCACGCCATCGAGCGCGCTTCCATCTCTGCGTGCGCCATGTCAAAGACGATCGCGGAGAGGCCGAGCACATACAGGCCGATGGGGAGTTGAGTGAGGGGTGAGTACTTGCCGCAGATGATGACCAGAAGCGTCGCCGCCCCCCATGCCATCCAGCCCATCAGCGCGGGATCTTGTGATCGCTCGCCCAGTGCCGCGTTGGACGTGGCTATGGCGGTCAGGATCGCGACCGCGACAACGACGATGAACACCGCGGCGTGGTGAAACGCAGGCCCGCGTCGCTCGCCATGAGCGATGGTGCGTTTTGCGAGGAAGCGTCGTTCGACCTCCATCCACGCGACCGCCGCCACGCAGACGGCAATGACGTTTGCGTTTGCCAGGTCTGTCAGATTCGTACGGGCCTGATCGGTCAGCCACCGAACGCCGTGCAGCATCCAGTAGACGCTCCCCGCGAGACAGAGTTCGACGCCGGCGACGTACGCGAGCACCCTGCGTGGCGCCCACGCGGCCAGCGCCATGCAAAGCCCAGCCATGGCGACGAGCAGCGCGCTCGACCACCAGGGCCGCTGCGGGTCATCAAGGGCGGCTCTCAGGGCGAGCAGGGTGCCGACGATCATGCACACCAACACCAGCGTGGCCGTTCGGATTCGTGGCTCGGCGAGCCGAGCGGTCCAACGTGGCGTGAGCCGCTGAACCACGATCCGCAGAGACTCGGCAACCGCCGTGTTGCACTCGGGGCATCCACCGGAAGGCGAAAGCCCTCGTAGGTTGTACCCGCACCCCACGCAAGTCAGATCATGGCCGATCGCTTCATCGTCACCACTCGTCTGGGCAGCGACGGCGCTAAGTGTCTCCTGCATGCCCGATCCGAGTAGTGCTCCCACCCTCCGAGCACCCTCGTAGAGCACGAGTGCCCCTGCCACCGCGGAGCCAACCATCAAGGTGTGGAAGCAAAGCCAGTTGCCTGTGTCCAGTGGTGCCGCGGCGCACGCAATCAGTGCCACTCCCGCAAGCACCGCCATGCTTGGGATGCGCCAGATTCGAACGCCCAAGCTGCTTGCAACGGGCGTCCGAACCGCGAATTCCGTCAAGCACACTGCCAGGAAGCCCCACAGGCTCCCTGCCTGCGCCACGTAGGGTGGGATGAAACGCGGATGAACGAACATAGTCGCTACCGAGAGCGCGAGAACGAGT
>JAJDDU010000120.1 GCA_029260155.1 Phycisphaerae bacterium
AATTCCGGCTCATCGGACGTCGTCAGCAGGTCCATCACCCAGGGCATGTCCGCCAAGGTGATGGGTGAAGCGACGATCTCGGGTGGCTGTTGCTCGTTCCGATTCCCTTGGCCACGTGAGTTCCCTCGGCCACGGGAGCTCCCTCGGCCACCCAGGCTCGGTGGTGGGTCGTTGTTCTTGAGCGTACGCGGCTTGAGCAACTCCGCAGGCGACGTAATTCTCGGATCGCCCGCGCTGGCTTGAGCTACGAAGTCGATCTTGGCGCGGTCGTCGATAACATCGGAAAGCGCCTCGGAAATCGTTCCAGGGTCACCGAATATGTAGACGCGCTGCCTTTTGTCAGCCGCTCGATTCATCGAACGGGAGAACACGGTAATCTGTGAGATCAGCCCGGGGTTCAGTTCGGAATCGGCGTTGTCCGGTGGAAAAGACTCGTCCCCGTCGTCCTCGTTGGGGCTCATCAGACCGTTGCGGTCGTAGTCCTCGCCGTACATGAGCGCCCCGGTGAACCCGCGAACGAGCAGCAGCTCCTCGACAGTGTCGAACGCGGCATTCTTGACCGCGTACGGCGGATCGAGCCGGGCGTAGAACTCCGTCTCGGCACCGGAGGAGCGCACCGCGGAGTCGGCATCGCGCCAATCGAGCAGGGCGTCCGCCAATTCGTCGACGCTGGCCACCTCCTCGTCTTCATCAACGAATTGGCTGATCAGGGCGACCAGCTGCTCGCGAGTGGCGACGTTGATATTGAGCTTTGAAGACTCGTCGGTGACCCCATAGCGCACGAGCACTTCGTCATCGGTGGGATCGTCGGCAACGATGCTGAAGCGAAACCGAGGAAAGCGGTCATTGTCGTCGAATTCCACGGGCGTACCCAGCTCCTCCTCGCCCACATTCAGACCCCACACCAAGACGCGGTGGTACTCTTCCGGATTGTGGTACCAGGCGTCGATGTCCCATTGGTCGGTGCGCAGCTTGAACATGACCTTCTGAATCCCCGCCTCAGCCGCCTGACGCGCCTGAAACCGATGCGAGACGGAATGCGTGCCCGCAAGATCGGCGTGCACGAAAAACGACGAACTTGCCGCGATCAACCCGAGCAAGACGAGCAGAAGCAGCGTCACCGGCAGCAGCACCGCGCGCCGCGTTCTGGTGATGGCTATTCGGTTGGCGGCGATCATTCCAAGTCCCCCAAATCAGCGAACGAGGACATTTCCCGCTGAATCCTGGGCCCCAGGAAAAACGAGTCAGCCTGAGGAATACGAACGACGACCACATAGCGATCCTTGGGGACCGGCTCTATGTCTTCTTCATCATCGAGGATGTCCTTGATGATTTGTATGTCTTCGTCCTCGGGAAGTTGCGGTTCGTAGCCCACCGTAATCATGACCATCTGAGGCAGGCTGTTACCCTCGCGAATCTCCCAACTGTCCCACCAACGCGTGCCGTCATGATAGAAAAACTCGATAAACTTGAGTTCCGGAGCGTAGAGCTCCTGCTTGGCGCCTTCCTGCTCCTCGTCGTCGAGCTCCTCGTCTAGGTTCTCGTCGAACACTTCGTCGGCTGAGCGACCGAAAGACGAGCGATCGGGACCTGCATCTTCGGTTTCCGCCTCCGGTTCGGCATCGTCCAGTTCCTCGCCCTCAAGCGAATCCTCGGGAAGCTCGCCGGCAAGCGCTTCGGCGTCGGCCTCTGAGAGTCGATTGAAGGTCTTGCGCTCTCGTCGCACCAGACCCAGCGACCTCGGGTCGTTCTCGTCGTCGAGATTCACGTCGTCCCAGGCGACGTAGTAATCGATCTGCCGCAGGTCGAATTGCCCAGGACGCTGGCGATCGCGCAGGCCGCGACGCTCGACGAGGGCTTTGTCAGGAATCACGACCGTGTTGATCGAGATGCGATCTCGCGTGCCGAAGATTCCCGTTCCGTAGCCGCTCGAAAACCCCGTGGCCTGACGAAGCTCGCGGGCGATCCGATCGACGATGACCCGGGCCAACTGCGTGCGTCGAACGTGCTCGGCACTGCTTCGGCGCGTCTCCAGCGTCGAGCCGTAGAACCAGAACAGCAGGCTCAGCACCGGCACCATCAGCGCCATGCCCAACACGACTTCAAGCAAGGTCACGCCCAAACGTTGTGCGCCGGTTCGCATCATTTCCGGCCGCCCCTCGCGCCGGAGCGCTGGTTGCCCGACGGCGGCTGCGGTTGCGCGCCGCGATCACGATCGAACTCCTCACGCGTGCGGTTGAACATGTTCAGATCATCGTCGGACAGTTCCAGCGGGGCTCTTTGCGTGTCGCCCTCGGTTTCGCCTTTTCCGGAACCCAGTTCGAGCATGGCCCGCATGTCCGGCGGGAGCGTCGCAAGCAGCGGAGCCGCGCCGTCGCCGAACATGGCAATGATCTGTGGCAGCAGCTCGATGAGCGTCTCGAAATCAAGATCCCGAAATGCGTTCGGCGGAAGGAACGGCGGATCGAAAACGCCAGGCGGTAACTTGTCCGCCAACTCGAAAATCATCTCTTCGTCCAAGCCCAAGTCAACCTCGACATCGAGCACAGCCGGTTCCGCCCGCAGCGTGTGCACGCTGTACACAACCTTGGCGTTGTCCACGTCGAACTCGTCATCGAGCGACTCTCGTCGGGCGTACAGAATATCGAGCGCGATGGCCCACAGACCCTCGGTGGCCGTCTCCTGAATGCGGAACCGCCAACCGTAATTCGGGAAACGCAGCGTGAAGTCGCCCTCTACCTCCTCGTCCGCTTCCTCGTCGACGGACACCAACCCGGTGTCCAACTCCGCCATCTTGGTTTCCGCCAGCATCAGTACGCGCGTCAGGTCGTCGCCCCGGCGGGAAGATTCCTGAGATTTTTGCATCTGCGTTCCGATGTAGGTCATCCCCATGAGCAACAGGGCGATCGACAGCACGATTTCCAGAAGCAGATACCCGCCCCGTCGCGCGCAACTCCGGGTGGCCCAATGCCGGTGGAATTGTCGCGACCGAACGCTCACTGCCGAACCCTCGTCTCTTGAATCTCGAGCACTTGCTCTTTGGTCAGCGCCCGCTTGCGAAGAAAATCGCGACGCAGCACCGGAGGCCAATCGTGCTCCTTGAAAAGCTCCAGCTCATCCTCGTAGAAAGGTCGCTGCAACCAGATCAAACCCGTGATGCCGTCCAGGATCACTTCGACCCGCCCGAATCCCTCGATACTTTCCTCGTCGGCGTCTTCCGGCGCATCGGTCACCAAGAAGGTAACCCACTCGCTCGTGCCATCGGTTTCAATGTAGAGCGGGGCAAGCCCTTCTTCGAACTCCTCTGCGATGGCTTCCAATCGCTCGTCCGTCTCCTCGGCGAGAAGCTCCTCTTCGAGCATCTCCAGGGTTGGCTTGCCCAGTCGCACCTCGGCGCAGCGGATATTCCGCAGTAGCGTCTCGCCCCGAGCCCACGGCAGCATCACGCGGTTGAAAACGCCGGGCTCGAGGAAGGGATCGTCTTCGCGCTCGATCAGCGGCTGACGATCGCCGCCCTCGCTGTCGATCTCGTCGTCCATCGCGAACCGGATGCGGTAGCGTAGCCCATCGTACATCGCGTTGGCCCGCACCAGCATCAGCATCGAACGCATGCGGTCGGCGGACTCAGGCAGACGCCGATTCTCGATCTCTTTCATCATGTTGGGCAGCGCGAAGGCCATGAGCCCCATCAGCAACCCAATCGCGAGCGTGATCTCGAGCAGCGTGTATGCGGGCAGCCTCGATGTTGTACGGGGCATGACGTTCACGTCCCATCAGGAAGAGAGACACTTCTCCGGCGGCCGGACGCGCCTAGCGATCAAGCCAGTTCTTGATGTCCTTGTCGGTTCCGTCCTTGCGATCCTCCCCTGTGCTCCAAAGATCGTAGCCGTCTTCGTTGAACTCTCCCGGGGACTTGTACTGAAACTCCTCCTTCCACGGATCAAGGAGTTCCTCGTATGTCCCCAGCAGGTATGGCCCGTTCCAGATCTTGTCATCTTCATCGAGACCGCTGGGAATCTCGAACAGAGCGCGCAGGCCATCGTCGGAATCCGGCAATGTCCCGACATCGAACTGGTAGTTCAGCAAGGCCTTGGCGATCGTCCCGTTGCGACCGACCGCCGCCTTGCAAAGATCTTCCTTAGCCCTCGTACCTTGCTTCATCAGCGCCGGCACCGCGAACGCCGCCAACAGCGCGAGGATCCCAGCCACCATCAGCACTTCGATCAGCGTAAACGCCGATTTGCGCGCCCTCTTGTGTCTCGTCTTCATCATGTAGTCTCCGTTTCAATTCGCCCAATATCGAATCCGCCGGCAACGATCCGCTACCCCACGGACGATCCCATCGTAAGAATTGGAAGCAGCAGGGCAAACGCGATAATGCCCACACCCACCGCCATCATGAACAACAACATCGGCTCTACGAATCGCATCGCAGTCTCGATGGCCCGCTCCGTTCGCAGCTCGTTCGTTTCCGCGATTTTCACCAATACGTTCTCGAGGTTGTTGCTCTCCTCTGCCACCGCGATCATGCTCAGAATGTCCCCTGGGAACAACCCGCTCTCGCCCAGCGGATTGGAGAGCGTTTCCCCGCGGCGAACGCTCTCGGTGGCGGAATCGATACACTCGGCGAGAACCTCATTTCCCGCAGAGTCCTTGGCAATCTTGAGGGCTTGCAGCACCGGAACGCCGTTCTTCAAGAGCGTCCCCAGAATTCGGCAGAACCGGCTGACCGAAACCATCGAGTAGAGTTTTCCAAACACCGGCGCCTTGAGCTGGCCCACTGCGATCGCGCGTTTCCCAGCCACCGTGTTTCTGATCGTCTGCACGCCGACGACGGTCACGACGATCACGCCGATCAAAACCGGATAGTAATCGAGCAATATGTCGCATGTGGTGAACACCAGCGTCGTCATGATGTTGTAGTTCTCCTCGCGCAGATGCTCGCGGAGTTTGGGCACGACCATCGTCATGATCAAGACGAACACCGTCGATCCCATGCCCATGAGCAACGCGGGATAGATCATCGCGCCGATGAGCTTGTTGCGCAGGGCGTCCTGCTTCTCGGCGAAACCCGCAAGGCGGGTCAGGACGTCCTCCAGGAAGCCGCCGTGCTCTCCCGCGCGAATCATTGAACAATGCAGGGGTTTGAAAATCTGCGGGTTTTTCTCCAGCGCGTCAGCCAGCGTCGCGCCACCGGCGACATCCTCCCGAGACTCCTTCAGCCCTTGTTGCAAAACTGGCGGGATGCCCGCCTGGGCACTGAGAACGTCCAATCCTCGCAGCATCGGCACGCCCGCGCCGAGCAGATCGGCGAGTTGCTGATAGAACGCCGTCAGATAGCGAAGCTTGATGCCCTTCCGCCGCCCGGTGACGGCTGATACCGCATGGGCCTCCTGCACATTCAACGGAAAAAGGGACTTTTCCTCTAAAAGGCGCAACGCCACCTGCTGGTTCTCAGCCGTGAGCGAGCCGCTCACGGTTTTCCCCTCATCCCCAACCGCCATGTAAGCGTAGGTCGGCACGCGCGTTACCCTATCCCAATCAACGACTTAGATCAATTCGCGGCGCCGCGCAGCGTACGCTACACGGTCCCGCCGTCTCCAATGTTGTACACCGCCCATCGTCGCCGATTGCATCGGAACAAGTCGCGGCCACACCCGGTGTCCGGGACGAGCAGGCGACGTTGTCGTTTGGCGGGCTGCGTCGCCCAATGCTCGTTTTTCGTTGCTTCCGTACCCTCACAGCCCTACAATTATGTGGACACTACGCGTTACAGCGTCAGCTGAGGAGGTGCCGTCTTCGCATTTGGAGATCCGATTCAACCCACCGTGCCCCAGGCGTCCGGCCTGAACGGCCACGTTTTGATGCTCAACGCCCACTACGTCGCCCTGCGGGTAGTCACCGTGCGCCGCGCGCTGTCACTCCTGTTCAAACGCGATGTAGATGATGCGCCAGGTGCCGAGGTCGTCCATGTCGAGGACAATCGGTACTTGTCCTACAATTTCGATGACTGGTGCGAGCTCAGTGAATTCCGGCGTGAGTTTCAGCCGGCAGATTTCGATTGGATCAAGACGGTGCGTTTCGACTTGGCCGTCCCACGCATCATCCGCGTTCTTGAGTACGCCAGATTTCCGAGGCAGCCGGTCAAGCTGAATCGCCGCAACATTTTCGCGCGCGATCGCAACCTCTGTCAGTATTGCGGCCGGAGGTTCTCGACCAGCGAACTGAGCTTGGACCATGTGATCCCGCGATCGCAAAATGGCCCCAACACCTGGGAAAACATAGTCTGCGCCTGCCTCAAGTGCAACGTGCGCAAAGGCGGCAGGACGCCTGCGCGAGCAGGGATGAAGCTGATCACCAAACCCGTCAAACCGAGCAGCAGCCCGGTTCTCAGCTTCAATCTGTCGGACGCCAAGTACCGGTCGTGGCAGCACTTCTTGGACCATGCCTACTGGAACGTCGAGTTGAAATAGAGACCTGTCGACCACGTCGCCGTGTTCCGATAATCCCGCCAATTGGGATCATACTGTTTTCGTAGTTGAGCGTGCCTGCCCGATTCCCGATGAGCATCGAAGCGGTCAGACTGGCTGCGGCGGATGGGGTGATCACCCCGTTCGTGTGCTCACGCACCGCATCGTGGGGGACGGTATGACCGAGCCGTGCGACATCTGTATCGTCGAGGACGACGCCAGCAGCTCCCGCCTTATGGAGCGAATACTGTGCGGCGAGGGCTACCGGTGCGTGACCGCGGCGGACGCCGATCGCGGGTGGGAGTTGGTCCAGGAACACCAACCCAAGGTCATCATCGCGGACTGGTCGCTGCCCGGGATGGACGGTTTGGAGCTGTTTCAGAAGACACGGGCGGTTCCCGAATTGGCGTCGACGTACTGCTTGATGGTCACGGCCCGCACGGAGCCGGGTACCCGCCAAGAAGCGTTGGAATCCTACACTGATGACTTTTTGAGCAAGCCGATCGACCGGTCATATCTGTTGGCCCGCGTTCGCGTGGGGATTCGCATATGGGACGCGACCGAGCGTCTTCGCGAGGCGGCTATCACGGACGGCCTCACCGGGTTGTACAACCACGACTACCTGACGACGGTGGTCGAGCGCGAGGTGCATCGGACACGCCGCTACGGGGGGGATCTGGCGTTCATCATGCTGGACCTCGATTTCTTCAAGGCGGTAAATGACACCTACGGGCACCTGACGGGGAACGCGACACTTGTTGAAGTGGCGCGCATCCTGAACGAAAACGTGCGAGATTTTGATACCGTGGGGCGTTTTGGCGGGGAGGAATTCGCCATCGTGGCGCCGGAGGCTACGCTGGAGGACGCAACCGCGATCAGTGAGCGCATCCGCCTGGCGATTGCTGACACACTACAGCTCCACGATCTTCATGGCCACCAAATCACCGCATCCTTGGGTATTGCGACGGTGGGCGACGCGCGCGTGCGGACGCCGGCTGATCTGATCGATTTGGCAGACCGGGCGCTGTATGTCGCCAAGCACGACGGCCGCAATCGCGTGGCAACGGCCGGTGACATTACCGACGGCAATGCCGCCCACGGCGGGAGCGAAGAGGTCGAAGTATTGCGACGCCGCGTCGCAGTGATGTATGTTCAGGCCAAGGAGGTTTACGTTCAGAGTGTCTCGTCTCTCGTGCAGGCGTTGGAGGAGAAGGACCCGATTACGGCGAAGCACTCACTAAACGTAGCCTACTACAGCGAGCGGATAGCCCGACAGATGGGTTTAAGCGAATCGCTGGTCACCACAGTCCGCAACGCCGGTCTGTTGCACGACGTCGGCAAGGTGG
>JAJDDU010000013.1 GCA_029260155.1 Phycisphaerae bacterium
CCGGATGGGAGAAGTCCTTCATGGCCCGTACGATCGTCGCCACGCGTTCGACGCCTTCCAGCGATTGCTCGATCGCTCTTGGAATCTCCTCTTTCAGGTACTCGATATCAAGTTGATCCAGCGCCGCCCTGATCTCGGCGCAACGCTGATCCCAGTCGCGTGGACCATTTTCAGCATCCAACGATTCCGCGTATTTATCGACGATTGCGAAGAGATCGGTTACGCTGTCCTTGAGGAACCGGGTGTTGTCCCCCACATATTGCGTGGGCGTATTGATCTCGTGGGCGATTCCCGCAGCGAGCTGCCCGATCGACTCCAACTTCTGAGCCTGAGTCAACTGGCTCTCAAGGTGTTTTCGCTCGGTCCTGTCGGCCATGACGAGGAGGATCGCGCCGTCCCCGGGCGAATTCGTCTTCAACGGACTGGCCGTCACCCCGAGAAACCCGGGTTTTCCATCGGGGCGTTCGTAACGCACATCGTGGAGCGTCGTGGTTCGATGACTGATGCGGCATTCCGAAATAGCTGCCGAGATGTCGGCAGCATTCCATTCCATGCGACACTCCGCGAGGGAGCATCCGAGAACGTCTTCGCATGCGATTCCCAACACCTGCTCCGCCGCGTTGTTCCAGACCGTGACCCGATCGTGGTTGTCGATGCTGATCAGGACCATGGCAATGGACGCAAGGAGTTGCTCCGTTCGATCATACGCACGCCGCAGATCTTCCTCCGCCCGCTTGCGCTCGGTGATGTCCTGCTTCACCGCAAGGAAGTGCGTAACCGAGCCGTCGGCGTCTCGAACAGGACAGATGGCAGCTTCCTCCCAGTACAGCTCACCGTTCTTCTTCCTGTTCTCGAATGCCCCTGTCCATACCTTGCCGGCGAGGATCGCATCCCAGAGCTCCTTGTATGATTCGCTCGGTTTGTTGCCGCTCCTGACCATTCCTGCGTTCTGTCCAATGGCCTCCTCGACGGTGTAGCCAGAGACTTCGGTAAACATGGGATTGACGTACTCGATGGTGCCCTGGGTATCGGTGATGACGACCGACGCGGGGCTCTGCTCGACGGCTACCGACAGCTTGCGAAGCCCCGCCTCCGCAATCTTTCGCTCCGTTATGTCGTGGGCAACGCAGACGATCCCCCGAGTCGTCCCTTCCCTGTCGTGCATGACGGCGCCTGACATGAGCACGGGGATCGTAGGGCCGCTCTTGGCATTGAATGATTCCTCGACGTTGCTGATAGCGCCGTCTTTCACCAGGCGGCGGAGTACGGTCGGCAGAGCTTCTTGTGATTCGACAACCCCGCCTGCGTCTTCTCCTTTCTTGGAAAACAGCATGCTTGCGGGTCGTCCGATCAGCTCGTGCTCTGCGTAGCCCAGCAGCTCACAGGTTGCATGATTGACGGTGATGATCCTGCCGTCCGGTGCCGCGACCACCAGCATGTCGATCATTGACCGCATGATGTCGTCGGTGTAGTCCTTTGCCCCGCGCAGCTCCTCCCGCGCCGCCTCCGCCAAGCTCCGGGCGGCTTCGGCGTCCTCCATCATGCCCATGGCCACCCGGCGGCTGCTTTCCAGTTCGATCGACCGTTGCTCGAGTTCGGCCGTGCGGGCAGCGGTGGCTGCCTCGGCTTGCTTGCGACTGGCGGCTTCGCTCAGAGCGTGGGCGATGCTGTCGATGAGGTCACGTTCTTCACTCAGGAACGGCCGTTCGCCGAGATCGGGGCGCTGCTCCAGAACGTATACCTCGACGAAGCCACGCTGTTCCCCGTCGACGGTGATGTCGCTCGTCTGGCACCAACTGGTCCGCTCGAAGGGCTCGGAGACGTATTCCCTTCCGTCGAAGTGAATCCGGCAGCGGGTAATCTCGGGATGTTGCCAGCTGGCGGGTATGAGCGAAACCGTATCGTGAAAGATCTCTTCGAGCGTGCCACGAGAGCGGATGGAGGCGCCCACACCGTGCAGGCACGACAGCTCCCTCAGCCGTCCATCGAGCTCGTGTGCCTGAGCGAGCAGCTCATCCTCCGCGCGATCACGCTGGTGGATGTGCCGGCGTATACGCCGCGCCATTACGCCAAGTCCGGTCAGGCCCAGAATCCACAACCCGCCGTGCCCCAAACACGATGCGAGACCACCCGAACTTGCGATGGACTGCAGGGCCGCCATGGGAACCGATACGCTAACTCCTCCCCGGACGTCGCCCAGCTTGTATCCTTGGTGGTCATGGCATTTCAGGCAGCCCTGCTCGACGTACAGCGGGCGCATCAGACGCATATGGGATTGACCATCCAACTCTTCCACCGAGCTGACCTCGCTCGCACCGCGCTCAAATGCCTTCAACGCCCCAGCCTCCCAGTCGTCGGGGGTATTCTCGGGGCGCAGCGGGTTCAGACTGGTGATGTGCCCCTGTGCGCCGTACTGCACCTTCCCCAGCTCAAGCACCTGACGGGTCATGTACGCCGGGTTGATGAGCGTCAGCGTTCGACCGGACGGCGTCGTGATGTCACGTTCGGGAAGGTGTGCGAGAAAGACGTTCGGAGGCGTCTCTTCGGTGATCGGTGCGTAGAGCCCGCCGTGACCGGCTGCCCAACGACGGTAGACGACGTCCTTATCGAACGCGATGCCCGCTGTGGCGAGTGCCATTTTGTGGGCTTCGACGTGGTTGTGGTGATTACTCCAGGCCAATGACACCGCAACCGCCGCGGTCCAAAACGCCGCCAGCACCCACACGGAGTGCCGCAGCGGTGCCTCACGTTCGTGCTTCTTGACGCTCAGGGGATTCATCAGTCGATTCCCGTCGGGCTCGCGGTGCCAGGGCTCGTCTGCCACACGGCTCGCTCGCGTACTTCGTTTGGCCAGCGCTGGTCTGGTTTCCATGGTGCTGGTGGTCGTTGAGCCGGCATGTCCGTTTCCTCTTCTTCGTCGAAACCGGCCCGGGGCGGCAGGCCGCGGCCGGTCTACGCCCCGATGGTGGCGCCGGCGGTCTCGCTCCAGGATCCTTTCTCGCCGATCGTGCTGACCCAGGGGAGCATATAGTGGGCGTCCTGCCTGCCGTGGTCCCGGCCGTCGCCGCCTGGGAGTTCACAAGTCGTTCCGTGGTGCCGGCGATCCGCTGTGCGGCGGTGTCGGCCAGCCGCGCCGCACAATGGTCGATCTTCAATTCTCGTACCCACGTGCGCCCTACACATGCTTGTACTTCCGCGTCTTGCCGAACTGGGCCAGCAGGTCGTTGACTTCCTGTTTCATTTCCAGAACACGCTCCTCGCGACCCATCATCATTGCGTTCATCCGCTCCATGTCCGCCAAGGCCTGCTCCGCGCGGACCGCGCTGGCGTCCGCCTGCTCCCTGGCCCCTTGAAGCGTCGCCTCGGCCTGTTTGCGTTTTACGATTTCCGACTCGAGGTCGCGGGTGTGCTTGAGCTGTCGCGTCCAGAGCTGCAAGACGCGATTGCCTGCCCGAACGCGCGCCAGCAGTACCGTGGCGTGAACGGGCTTGACGAGATAGTCGTCGGCGCCCGCATCCAGCCCGGCGGCGATCTCCTCTGGCTGGCTGCTGCCGGTTACCAGGATTGCGAAGACCTGAGCGTCGAATTCCGGGTCGTGAGTTCTTTGGCAGAGTTCCGGGCCGGTAAGCCCAGGCATCTGCCAGTCGGCCAGGAGGATCACCGGTTTGTGGCGCTGCACCAGGAGGAGCGCCTCGTCGCCGTCCGCGCACGTGAAGACGGTGAAACCGGACCTCGTGAGGTGCCCCTCCAGCAGCCTCAGCATTGAGGGGTCATCGTCTGCCACCACAATCGGGAATCCCATCATAGATCACGCATCATCACAGCTTCGGTCCGGGCTGTCCGCTGCAGTACGTAACGTGGCGTGGCATCTTTCGGAACCTGCCGACTACGGCCGGTCTTTCGTCCCGCAAGCTCCCCGACTACCACGACGTCTGGTTGCCTCGCCATGAGCCCTCACCAGCCTCGCCAAGCCGACAGGGCAGATACCAGTTTGGACAATAACTAAGTCGGCAAACGGGCATGGACGGATCACTAGCGGGCGGGTTGGACTGCCTGGATGTTGAATCGCGTCTACTCGGCAGTATTAGCGGACGGGAGCATGCGAATGGGAGCGGTGCCGTTACGGCTAGAGCCCCAATCGCCGGCGCGGGATCCCGCTCTCAATCGCAGTGCCACGGTGGAAACTCGCCCAAACAGAACCCAGCGTTGTGCTGCTAGCTTCGCCCCCGTTTCCACACGCCCGACGTCCGCCTGCCGGGGATACATGAAAAGATCGACTGGCGCCGGTATTTCACAACTCCTTGCGCTCGGAACGACGGGATGAAGCGGCGGTGAGATTCATGGCGACCTTGGTGACGCGAATGTCCCACGCCAAAGAGACGGCCAGGGGTTTGGGATTGAGGGTCTGTCTGATACAATGCTGGGCGCGGGCATTGCCTGAGGTCGGGCTGACTCTGGATTGAGCGGAGGTTGAAGAAGTGTCAAACCAACGGATTCTCTGTGTTGCGATTGGTGTCGCTGCGTGCGGGCTGGGCCTGGCGGCGGAACGTGGAGTGGCGGGCGAATTGGCGGTGGTCTCGACAACGCCCAAAGCGCGGTCGCTGGATGCGCCGGTCGGCGGCGGGATCACCGTGCGGTTCGATCAGGCCGTTGATCGCGGATCGTTCGTTTCGCGGCGGAGCTTTTGGGCGTTCGGGCGGTGGAGCGGGGCTGTCGATGGGACTTTCCTGTTTTCGGACAGTGACAAGTCCGTGACACTCAAGCCGGACCGGCGACTGAGCGCGGGCGAGCAGGTCATGGTCGTTCTATCGCACGACCTAACGTCTGCGACGGGCCAACCGTTGCGCAGCGGCGGCTACTCGTTTCAATTCTGGACCAACGCGCGGACTGCGTCACTTGCTTGGAATCAGATCGACAGCATGACGACACGGACGGTTCCGCAGCAGACGACGCGCGTGTACGGCGGTTTCGCGACGGATCTGGACCGCGACGGATTCCTGGACATCACGACGGTCAACGAGGATTCGGCGGACCTGCGCGTTTTTCTAAACAAGGGTGACCGCACTGGGTTGTTCCACGATTTCAATCAGCCGCCGAGCCCCGTGAACGATCGGTGCAGCCCGTATGAGCCGACCGATTTCAACGCCGACGGCATCGCCGATGCTTGCGTCGCGAACATCAATACCGCCACCATCTCGATCGTGCTCGGGGTGGGTGACGGGACGTTTTTGCCGCAGCAGCAGGTCGTCGTCGCGGGGAATCCTCGGGGGATTGCCGTGCTCGACGTCGATGGGGACGGTGATGTGGACATCGTCAATACCAATGCAACGGGCAACAATCTGTCCTTGCTGATCAACGACGGGAACGGAGTATTTGGCGCGCCGACGTTTTTTGAGGGCGGCGGTCTGAGTGAGTGGGCATTGGCGGCAGAAGACATGAACGGAGACGGGCTGTTGGACCTTGTGGTTGGCGCTCGATCGTCGCAACTCATCGTCGTACACACCGGCAACGGCGACGGGACGTTTACGCAGAGGCCTGGACAGAGCAGCGATGGCAGTACGTGGATGATCGCCACCGGTGACGTCAACGGCGATGGCAATGCCGATGTTGCCTGCGCCAACAGTGCCCAGAATCGCGGTTCGATCTTGTTCGGTAACGGCAACGGTACTCTGGCGGCGCCGGTGCGGTACGCGGCTGACCCGTTTCCGCTGGCCACCGACCTTGGCGACGTGGACGGGGACGGCGACTTGGATTGGCTAAACTCCAGCTTCAGTGGTGACTGGTGGCTGTACATCAACGACGGAGCGGGCGGATTCACCCATACGACCACGTTTGCGGCGCCGGTGGCTGCGTCGGACGCGTTGCTGTTCGACATCGACAACGACGGCGATCTGGACCTTGGGTTGATGGATGAGCTTGCTGACGTTGTGATCATCGAGAAGAACAGCGGGACAGCCAATTCGCCTGGCGACTTGGACGGCGATTGCCTCGTCAATCTGACTGACTTCACCGCTTTCACCGGTTGCATCCAGGGGCCGGGTGTGTGCACCGGGGTGGGTTGTTACGTCGTTGATTTCGACGACGATTGCGACGTTGACTTCGCCGATTTCGGGCGATTCCAGATTGCGTTTACCGGTAACGATTCAATCCCCAACTGTCAGCCGTGACCCGATCGACGGCGGCGACGTTCGTGCTCGCGCGCGTAGAAGTCATGGAGGAATTCGGCGATCTTGAGATCGTTGAATTGCTCCTCGACACGCTCCTTGCCGGCTTGACCGAGGCGACGTCTTAACTCGGCGTTCCCTGCGAGGTGGCTGATCTTGTCGGCCATCGCGGCGACGCCGCCGAGCGGTGTCAGGAAGCCGGTCTCTCCGTCGACGACGAGTTCTTGTGTTCCGAGGACGTCTGTGGCGACGATCGGTTTTCCCAGTGCCATGGCCTCCATCAGCGCACGGGGGATTCCTTCTTTTTCCGACGTTAGGACCGCTACGTCCGAGGCTGCGAGAAGTGATTGGGCGTGTGTTATCCGGCCGAGGACTCGCACGTTTTTGCTCAAGCCGCTCGCGGCGATCTCCTCTTCGATTGCCTGCCGCAGCGGACCGTCTCCGGCGATGACGGCTGCGATCTCGATGTCGTTGTTCTGCAACGCGCGACAGACTTCGAGGAATGTTGCGACTCTCTTGACCGGCGCCAACCGACTGACCAACGCGATGCGAAGACCCGCACCGGGGTAGTCGGACTCGGCACGGGCGCGTTCTCCGTCGGCTGCTTCGCGGACGGCCTGCGGGTCCACGCCGTTGCCCTCGTACGATGCCCGCTCCGCGTTACGCATCATCGCGGCGCATGCGGCGAGGTCGCGGCGATTCTGGCTGAAGAGGTGGTGTCGGAATCGGCAAGCGACGACCTCGATGAGTCGGTACGTGTGGTATCGTGCGAAGCTCTGTCCTTGGTAGTAGGGCAATCCATGATGCGTGTGCAGGATGAGGGGCACGCGCGCGTAGCTTGCGGCCAGCGCGGTGATGATCCCGGCTTTGCTGGTGTGCGAGTGGACCACGTCGAACCGCTCCCGGGCGAACACGCGCGCCAAGAGACGGATGCTCCGCAGATCGGCCAGCGGGTTGATCGAGCGCATCATAGGCACCGTCAAATGACGTACCGCAGGGTCGGGGAGGTCTATCCCGGTCGGTCGCGGCGAGGTAATCACGCTCATGTCCAGATCGGGATAGCGCGCTAGTGCAGCCAGCTTGTGTGCGAGGATGGTGACCGCGCTGCCGTAGGCGGTCACGACATGTGCCACTCTAATCATGTTGCGTCGCCGTCGGTGTCGAGCGTCATGGAGCGCCGCCTTCTTTCGCCATTAGGGCTTTTCGGCGTTTCCTGTTGCGCGCTGCTTTTGCCGCGAGAAAAACCGTGAACATCGATAGGAGCACGACGGGCGGTGCCCACTGCTCGAAGGACGACGGCTTGACCGGTAGCTCCATCAGCTTGACGACCTCGATGCCGTCGGCGAAACGGAAAATCGTCTCGGCCTGGCCGCGCAACGCCTTGGCGGCATTGACG
The DNA here is from genome assembly GCA_029260155.1 of Phycisphaerae bacterium. GTDB lineage: Bacteria > Planctomycetota > Phycisphaerae > UBA1845 > UBA1845 > OFTM285. The sequence goes on from JAJDDU010000013.1 coordinate 7,561, forward strand.
CGGATAAAGAAAACGCCCGTGTCGCCGCGTGGCAGTCCGGGGTCCGGGGTCTTGGCGATACACTTGCCGGGCTTGAGATCGAGACTGTTCTGGTTCTCGATTTCGGCCGTCCAGCCTTGGGGCACGGTGAAGGTGTCGGCGCGGAAGTGCGGGATTTCCACGTAGATGAGCGGGGCGCTGTGGTCGTGCGAGATGGTCCACTCGTAGTTGTGGGCGGAAGCGTCGGCGCCACCCTCGATGGTGATCGTGGGTTGGGCGGCGGCCGTCTGCGCGAATACGAGTACTCCGACCGACCACATGGTGCATTGAATGCGCATGACTCTCTCCTATCGCCTCTCCGAGCGAGCAACATTGCGACGAACCAATGTACTCCATCGTGTGCGCGTGTCGAGCCGGTTGTCGCGAGGAAGGCCGATAAAGGATTGCCCGCTAGTGTTCGATGCACCATGATGTCCTCGATGTCACGGACGACGAAAACCGCGTTGATCCTCCCGGTCGCCCTGGTAGTGCTCACGATGCTGCCGATCACCGCGGTCAGCAGCGTGGCTGGATTCGCTCTGCTGGCGTATCTCCCTGGGAGGTTTCTGCTGCCGTGGTTGGGGATCGCGTCCCACTGGTCGGTCGGTGGGCGGACCGTGCTCGCCGTGGCTGTTTCGTGGGCGATCGTCCCGTTTTTCCTGAATCCGATTTGGCACATCACCAACGACCGCTGGACGATTCTCGCTGTCGCTTGGGCTGTGGTTACGGCCCTCGGTTGCTTTCGCCCGAGCGGGGCGACCGCGCATAGCGCCGGGCGTTTCTTCGAGAATCGATCGACGATGGTCCTTGCGGCTGGAGTTTCGTTGTTTCTGGCGGGCGGTGTCATCCTATCGTATTACCCGACGGAGTTGTTCGGCTACCCGGTGGCGGCGGAGATACACGACTTCATCAAGCACCACGCGATCCTCGATTCGCTGGAGCGACGTCCGTTGCCCATCGGAAACGTCTTCTACTCCGAAGGGGCGGAGGGGCCGGTCTATTACTACCATTTCTTCTATCTCGTCCCTGCGACAGTGCGGCTGTGGACGGGCGGCTCGCTATCTTTCGAGCTTGCTTTCGGCCTGTCCGGCGCGCTTGTCGCGGTCTCGATCACCGGAGTGGTGTACGCGACGGCGAAGCGTTTCTTTGGTAGCGAGGCTTCGGCGGCGTTGTCGGCTGCGCTGATGACGGCCGTGGGATCGTTTGATGTCTTCCTCAACCTGCCCGCGATGATCGAGCGGGGACGACCGCTCGTTATGGTGGACCATTGGGCGCATCATCCCTACATCGTGCACAATACTGCGTTCCAGATGATCTGGAGTCCGCAAAACGTGCTTGCTGCCCTGGGCGTTCTAGTGGGCGTCTATCTCCTGTCGACGGGCGGAATTCGCCGCGGTTGGCTGATATGGGGTCCGGTGTTGGGCGCGGGGATTCTCGGATCGAGCGTGTGGGTTGCGATGGGCGCATTGCCCGCGCTCGTGATTTGGGCACTTCTTCGGCGCAAGCGATTGTGGCGGACGGTGTGTGTCGGGCTGCTGATGGTCGCGGTGAGTATCCCGCAGCTGATGGGCTATGCTGAGAGCGGGCGGCATCCGGAGCGTGGCCTGACGACGGAATGGCCGGCAAACGCGGCTTCTTCGCTGGGCCGGTTGGTCTCGCCGGGGATCACGGCCAACCTTTTGGATCTTCCGGTGTCGTTGTCCCTGGAGTTCGGCGCGAAGTTCCTGTTGCTGCTGCTCGTTCCCGGTGTATTTTGGCGGAAGATGTGGCGAGATGACGGGCTGCGTTGTTTGTGCATTGCGGCTGTGCTGGCGATGATCATGGGTTCCGTCATGCGTGTCGAACTTGAACATAACGATCTAAGGCACAAGATGCTTCTGGTCACGATAGTCTTTGCGGCTATCTTGGCCGGCGGGGCGGCTGCGCCTGAACCGACGTCGAAGCGTTGGTGGAATCCCTGCGGTTGGCGTCCGGCGTCTTCGCGTGGGAAGCTCTTGTCGAGCGCATTCATGGCGATTCTCATTGCATCGGGCTTGGCGACTGAGTTGTACGAGGTTCCCTTGACCGCGACACGGCGTTACGTCGAAGAGTACCTAATGACGCGAGCCGCCGGCCCGCTGGAGCGAACCGTGCTAGATGCCGAACGTGAAGCGTTGGGTTTTATGCGGTATCAGCTGGACGACGACGCAGTGGTGCAGGCGGAGGGAACGCCCGAGCGGGCGCGATTGGCGCAGCTGATACGCAAGCAGATTGGCGTGATGGAGGCGTGGGACGATGTGGCTGTCTTTGCGCCGCCGGACCGTGCTCGATACGACGAGCGCGTTGATGAGTTGCTCGATGTGCTGCGGACTGAGTCGTCGGCGTCGCACACGCACGCAGTGCTGAGACGATTCGGCGTGACACACGTGTTCGTCGGGCGCATTGAGAAGAACAACTGGGAGCACCTGGACCGCTTCGACGACGACGCGCTCTTCGCCGACGTTTTTCACCGGAAGGGAATCCGCGTGGTGCAGGTGGTCGCGGAAGTGTCGCGATGAAGTGTGACGCGCTGGTCGGCTACGGATGGTGCAGGGCGAGTTACGTCGCGCTGCGTAGCCTCCATCGTCTCGGTCTGCGCGTCGCGATAGCGGACGAATACAAGGTTGGCATGGCGATGTGGTCGCGCTTCGCGAGCGGGCGTTTCCGGTACGCAGACTTTCGCAATCACCCCGACGCGTTCCTGAGCGACATTAATGGCATTCTTGAGCGCACGGGCGCCAAGTTCTACCTCCCCGCTCACGACGAAGGCGAGCTTGTCGCCCAACACCGCGATAGGCTTCCAGCCGACGTCATCATCCCGTTGCACGATCACAAGACAATCGCCAAAGCCAACAACAAGGCCGAAACGATGGGCACCGCGACCGAACTCGGCATCCCGGTGCCGCGAGCGATCGCGTACGAGAATCTCGATAATCTGCGATTGGCGCTGAACGACTCGCCGGGCGAGTACGTCGTCAAGCTGCGTCGCGGCAACAGCGCTAAGGGCGTGTTCTACGGCGGCACGCCGGCGGAGGTCGAAGCGATTACGCGTGGGCTGATCGAGCAGTTCAAGCTACGCCCCAATCGCAATCCGATCGTTCAGGAGCGCGTGCAGGGCGAGGGATGGGGGGTATCCTGTCTGTACTGGGAGGGGCAACGCATCGCGACGTTCACGCATCGGAGGCTGCGAGAGAAGACGGTTTCCGGCGGAACGAGTACGCTGCGCGTGTCCGCGGTCAACCCGACGCTGGAGGACTACGCTCACACGATCCTAGACCACTATCGGTGGCATGGATTGGCCATGGTCGAGTTCAAGTGGGATCCTGCCGGCAAGCGAGGCTGGTTTGTCGAGATCAACCCTCGGCTGTGGGGCAGCATCGCATTGTCGGTGGCCGCGGGCGTCGACTTTCCCGCGTTGACCTACATCGCGGCCACGCGGGGACCGGACGAAGCCAAGAAACTGGCTGGTCCGTGCAGGATTGGCTTGGTAGCACGCTGGTATTTGGGCGATATCATCAGGGGCCTCGGCCAAGTGGTGAGGTTGCATCCGATCGACGGAATCGGCTGCATGTTGCCTGGGCGGGCGGATGTGTATGATGATCTGCCGTTCGACGACCCCGGCGCGTGGATCGGGCAGTACGCGTTCTATCTCACGCGGTTCTTGAGTTCGCGCTCGATGAACCCCACAGACAATGTCATACTCGGATGACGCAACAGGAGCCCTTAGACGCGAATGAACTCCACGGCACAGAAAAAGCAGGCGGCTGAGGAATCTGCGCCGCGGGACATTCCGCACAGCTACTACGATTTCGAGCATTACGTTTCCAAGGAGCGTATGATCACGTATTGGCATCAGGTCAACGAGATCCTGCTCAAGGGGCCTTCAGATGTTCTGGAGGTCGGCATCGGCAGTCGCATCGTCGCGAGCATTCTGCGTTCGTTCAACGTAAGGGTGACGACGGCGGACATCAATCCGGCGTTGTCTCCGGACGTCGTTACACCGATTGCCGGATTGGATGAACACTTCAAGAAGGGGCAGTTCCCTTTCGTTCTATGTGCCCGTGTCTTGCAGCATCTTCCTTTTGCGGATTTTGAGGCGTCAATCGAGCGGCTTGGTCAGGTCTCCAGTCAATACCTACTTCTTACGCTACCGGTCGAGACGTTGCGCCTCTACGTCAGGCTCCGCGCGACCGGAGGGCGCCCAAAGACACTGGCCATCCCGTTGCCGCTGTTCATAAAGACCATGCTGAGCGGGCGATCCGCTGACGAAGAGGACAGGAAGCAGAACTTCTGGAAGATCGGGCAGACGAGAGAAACGAGCCTGGCGAACGTGAAGAGCATCTTGAGCCGGCAGTTCAGTATCGAGAAGACGTACCAAGTGCCCGAAGACATGAGTCACGCATTCTTTCTGCTGCGAAAGAAATAGCCCGTCGCACAACTGCGCACGCCGAGAGAATTGTCTTGTCCACTGAGACTTCCAACCCCAGAACGGTATGGCTTGCCGCAACGCTCGCCGGCGCTGCGCTTTACCTTTCCACGGCTGCGCCGGGGCTGCTCTGGGGGGACTCGGGGAATGCCCAACTCCGCATCCTGGTGGGGCACTGGTACGACCGCGCCGATCTATCGAGATCGCACCTGCTGTACTATATGGTCGCCGATGTGATCGCAGGCCTTGGTGTGTCGCCGGCGTTTACGGGGAGCCTGCTTTCTGCGATCGCGGGCGCCGCGACGGTCGGGAATACTGCTTGGCTGTTGACACTGTTCGTAAAGCGCCGGGCGGCGATCGTGAGCGGTGTGTGCCTGCTGTTATTCTCGCACTGTCTGTGGCATTTGTCGACGGTCGCGGAAGTCATGTCGTTTTCGACGGCACTGTTGAGCCTCGAACTGGTATTCGCCGTGAAGTTCATCACTGCGGGCCGGGGAAAGTGGTTGGTGGCGGCGCTCTTCGTCAACGGTTTGGGTCTGTCGACGCACAACATGTCTCTGTTGATGTGGCCTGCATACGGGGGACTCATCGCGTGGGGCTTCTTCGTGAAGAAACCGATCTCTTGGCGCACCTTGGCTTTCGGCGTTGCGATGCTCGGTGCCGGGGCGCTTCCGGTGATTTCCCTTTTCGTCGTGGCGGTGCGGGCATCCGGTGATCCGGTGACGGTCTTCTCTGAAATGCTGAGCGGACGATACGGACGCCATGTCTACAACGTGGGTTTCGACTGGCGACTCATCGCGAAGATGATCGCCTACACAGCGTATAGTCTTCCGACGCCCCTGGTCGCGGCGTGCGTTGCGGGCGTCGGCGTGCTGTGGACGCGACAAACGCGCGCCTTGAGCTTGTTCGTTCTCATAGCGTTTGCCACCCATTGCGGATTCGCGCTGCGATACAACGTTCCAGATCAGCACGTGTTCATGCTGCACAGCTACATCTTCCTGATTGTGTTCGCGGCGATTGGTGTCGACTGGCTGTGCGACCGATGGCCGTTCCGCCGCTGTTCCGTGATCGCGATCGCGCTTGCTTTGCCCGCTCCTGTTGCGTATTGGATCGTGCCGGACCTGTTGCAGAACAGATTCCCGGAAATCGCCTCCCGCTGCTTGCCCGACCGCGTGCTTCCCTACCGCGACAATGCGACGTGGTTTCTACAGCCGTGGCGTCGGGGATGCCAAGGTCCAGCTCGGTTCGCGCGCGAGACTCTCGCGTCGATGCCGGAGGACGGCATCCTCACCATCGATTCCACGCCGATGGCGCCCATGCTATACCTGCAAAACGCCGATGGGCTGCGCCGGGACGTTCGGATCCTCGCCGGCCAGGCCTATCAGCCGTGGTTCGAGGACAAAATCGACATGGCTTCGCCACAGCGCGACGAGATTGTCGGTAAGGGCCGGTTGTTTGCCGCCACGCGGGATCGACGTTCCTGGAATGGCCATCTTCAGGGCGATGAATACCGCGCGGCTCCGCAGGGAAGGCTGTTCCGGATCGAACACTCCGCAGCAAGGACTCCGCAACGCCGCTGATCCCACCGCCGGGAAGGGGATTCGCCCGGAATCGCGGCTTGGCCTATAATCACACGCGATGCTCGCCGATAGTGCCTATTGGCGGGCGTGGCCGCGGATGGCGACTGAAATCACGAAACACAGAACACCCGGAACAAGACAATGCGAATAACAGTAGCGGGATCGGGATATGTAGGGCTGGTAGCAGGGGCCTGTCTCGCCGACACCGGCAACGACGTCATCGGGTATGACATCGACGAGGGCAAGGTCGAGGAGCTAAATAAGGGACACATCCCGATCTTCGAGCCCGGACTGGCTGAGCTTATCACCGCAAACCGTCGAGCGGGCAGGCTGCGGTTCACGACGGACCTCTCCGAGGCGATGGAGCACGCCCGCGTGATCTTCATCTGCATCGGGACAGCCCCGAACCCGGACGGGTCAGCCGATCTGTCCGGCATCTTCGCGTTCGCGGAGGCGATGGCGCCCAAGGTGTGCAGGCCGCTGCCCGTGGCGATCAAGAGTACGGTCCCCGTGGGGACCGGGGAGCGCGTCGAGCAGATCATCCAACCGATCGCCAACCACCCGGTACACCTGATCAGCAACCCGGAGTTTCTCAAGGAAGGATCCGCCGTTGCGGACTTTCAGAGACCTGAACGCGTGGTTGTTGGCTATGAAGACGTTGATGCGGCGGAGGCCATCCGCGAGTTGTACGTTCCGTTCGTGCGCAATCAGCACCCGATCTTGATGATGGGTCGCAAGGCCGCAGAGATGGCTAAGTATGCGTGCAACGGCATCCTGGCTTCGCGGATCAGCTTCATCAACGAGATCGCCAACCTCTGCGACGCGTGCGAGATCGACGTGGACGATGTTCGTCGCGCGATGGGCACAGATGGCCGCATCGGGTTTCAGTTTCTCTATCCCGGTGCCGGCTATGGCGGGAGCTGTTTTCCGAAGGACGTGCAGGCGCTGATCCACACGGCCGAGGCGCACGGGGTCGAGCCGCGCATGCTGACCGCGACACACGCCACGAACGAGTCACAGAAGCACGTGCTATTCCGCAAGATTGAGGCTCGCTTTGGCGACGCGCTCAAGGACATGGCGTTCGCCATCTGGGGCATCGCGTTCAAACCCAACACGGACGACATCCGCGAGGGATCCGCG
>JAJDDU010000121.1 GCA_029260155.1 Phycisphaerae bacterium
GGTGATGGACCTGCTGACGACGTCCGATGAGCCGGAATTCGTCGGGCGGATCAACATCAACACCGCTCCCGCGCAGGTTCTTGCATCGTTGGGGCCGCTGACCGAAGAGGACATCGAGGCCATCATCGCCGCCCGCGCGGAACTTGTGCCCGAAGAAAAACAATCAACAGGCTGGTTGGCGCTCATTGTGGGGGCTGACAAGTTCATGGCGGTTGCACCGATGCTCTGCGCTCGCGGCAGTCGCTTTCGCATCGAGTCGATGGGCTATGCTGACCACGTCGGAACCGTGGTGCGTCTCGAAGCATTTATAGAAATGCGTGGCCCGGTCGCGCAGATTGTGTACAACCGTGATATAACGATGCTCGGCACGGCGTATCCGATTCGATATGCCGAGGGAGATCCGGAACTTGTTGGATTCACTCGTTGAAAAACCGATCCTGAGCGTGGACTGGGACACGCGGGCTATTCGCTTGGTACATGCCCGTGTCCGTAGTTCGTCCGTCACCATCGAGCAGGTGCTCAGCGTGGTCATCCCGCAGGATGTGCGCGTTGACGAGGCCAAGTCTCTAGGTGGTTTTCTGGGCAAGGCTGTCGCCAAGGCGGGGATCAGCACGAAACGCGCCGTGGTGGACATCCCCCGCGAGCGCGTGAACTTCCACACGCTCAAGCTGCCCGACGCGTCGCTAAGCGATCTCGCGGGCATGGTCGCGTTCCAGATTCCCAAGGAGCTTCATTTTCCGATCGACCAAGCCGTTGTCGACTTCATTGTACCTGCTGAGAAATCGCCGGAAGGCGAAACCGGCGACGTGATGGTCGCAGCCGTTCGAAACGAGGAACTACAGTTCTACCGGGACGTCTTCCAGCACGCTGGGCTAAAGCTCCAGCACGTCGGCCTGCGCCCCAACGCCAACCGCTTCGCGGTCAACACGCTGCTGGCAGCCACTCCGTGCGAACACGTGCTGTTCGTCGATGTCGGGCCGACGACGACCGAAATCGACATTCTGCATAATGGGCATCTGGCGTTCTCGCGCGTCGCCGACGTGAATATCCCGGCCTGTTTTGACACCCCGTCGTCCGTGATCGATGTTGACAAGGATCCGCAAGGGCAAGGCCTGACGTTGGTCACGACCGAACCCGCGGCAGACAGTGCGTTTGATCGCATCGTGCGCAAGCTCATGATCGAGGTCACGCGGTCGATCGAAGCCTACCGTTCCACCAGTCCCGGCGCTACAATCGATCGCGCGGTCATTGGCGGAAGCTGTGACATTGAAGAGGCCTTGGCTGAAGCGATCCAGAAACAGTACAACATTCCTGCTCAGCCATACAACCCCGCAAGCTGCTTTGGCTGGGACGCCGATCGCGGCGCTGCAGCTGGCGCTTTCGCCGCCACGCTGGGGCTGTCGCTTTCTCAGGCGCAATCCACCGAATTGCGGTTCAACTTCATCGCACCCAAGAGGGCGGTTTCGCGGGCCGAACGCCGCGTTAAGAAAGCTCCGATGGCAGTGGCAACCGCAGTCATCTTTGTCGCGGCGTGCGGCGTGTTCTACTTTCAGCACCTCAAGCCGCAATACGAAGAACGCGATCGACTCCGGGACGAACTCGCCGCCACCGAGAAGACACTCAAAGTGCACAAGGAGTTCGTCACGCTCGTCGGTGCGATTCAGCAATACGAGAAAAACCGCATCGTCTGGGTGGACGAGTTGCACGAGCTTATCAGTGCACTGCCCGAACAGAAGCAGATCGTGCTCGCCGGTATCGATATGTCGCAGAAAAACCACACCATTAAGCTTCCGTTTCGCGGCAAGAACATCAGTACCGGTGGCGAAACGGCTACGAGGCTGCGCGATTTTCGCCTGCCGGATAGCGATCAGGCGCAATTCGAGGTCACCCTGGGGGATGCGAGTGTCAAAGACGGACAGAAGTATCCCCACAACGGACGATTGCAAGTCAACATAGTGGACCGAAAATGGCCCCAAGACGCGAAGAAGAAACGACGGCGCCGATGACGCGACACGGGCAGGCGGACTGATGCGATGAGCAAGCGCGAAAGAACACTGGCGATTCTGGTCGGACTCTGTGCCGCTGCGTATGGCGGCAAGAGCTTTGCCTGGCCGAAGATCAACGAATACCTGTTCGGGATCGTCGCGGAGAACGCACAGCTCCGCGACGATATCTCCGAAAACACGATTCGTCTTGAGAAAATCACGCCCTACCGAGAGGCCTATCGCGAGTTTCTCGCGCGGACCGGGACAACCGAGCCCGCCGAGGTCGAAAACGCGCTGCACGGCGAGTTGACCAAGCTGATTGAACAGGCTGGCCTGGGCGCGAGTCATCGTATTTCCCCACGCAACATCACGGACTACAAGCCACCCAACCGCAGAGCCAAGAAGGTCGGCATCAAGCTCGTTCGTTTTAGCGTGACCGCCGAGGGCAAGCTCGATGCCGTGGTCCGGTTTCTCAAGTCCTGCTATGAAGTGCCGAACATCCTCCGGGTGACGGAGCTGAAGGTCGACCCGCCGTCGGTGCGCAATCGCAAAGCGGGCGGCTTGGTTAAGATGACCGCCTCCATCGAGTCGCTGGTTCCCCCGAAGAACGAGACCGGAGAAGTTGACCCAGCCGATCTCGAAAAACCCGAGAAACACGTCGCGCACAGTGGCCTCGATTACACGATCATCGCGTCCCGCTCGCCGTTTACCGAGTACGTCAAACCGCCACTTCCGGTGAAACCGAAACCCAAGCCCAAATCAAAACCTGCGGAACCCAAGCCAGTGCCCGTCAAGGTCGCTGAAGTGGAACCCGTCGTGGTGCCACCTCCGCCACCGGTCGACGACCCGCAGCGCGACAAGAAGTACGTGCGCATGGTCATGATGCACGACGACGTACACGAGATCTACGTGGTCAACACGCAGGACAACAGCTCAGAATACATCAGCCTCGGCGGCAAGCTCGACGGCGGTGACATCGTGCTCGTCCACCCACTGGCGACAGCCGCCCGGCGCGAGGACGGCTCGACGCGAATCTACCCGACCGGCAAGCGACTGGCTGACTGCCTTCCGGTCGAAGAAGCGGGCGAGAGTTACCCCGAAGTCGCGTTCGCGTACGACAAGATCAAAGACTCCCTCGAACCGACCCCGGAAGTTGAGACGGACGAGACTCCGGAAAAAGCCGACGGCAAAGGCGCACAGCCTTCCACGCCGGCGGACGTTCCGAACGAGAAATCGCCCCCGATTCCGAAAACGCCTGGTGCAGCAAAGAAGACCCCCGGCGACGGGAAGAAAGCTGTTGCTCCTCCGGCGGTGACTGATCCGGCAGCCAATGCAGAGAAAGAAGAACCGAAAAAGCCCGAGAGAAAGCCCCGAGTACGGACGCGCAATCAAAAGCCCTCGAAAACCGCAACCAAACAGGGCTCCGATGCAAAGAAGGATGAGAGGCCGGCGACCTCCGGTGGTAAGACCGGACTGAAGAAACCCGTAGCTGCGGACAGCAAAGCCGCGCCGCCCACGAACAAGGCCAAGGCGGACGCCAAGAAGAAGGCCGCAGAGTCCAAGAAGACCGGTAAGAAACCGGCAAAAGACGACGACTGACGTCGTTTGTCTTCTCGCCGCGCAACGCGAAAAACAGAGGCGCGATTCGACTTCGCCTCAGGAGATAACACGATGAAATCACACGTGTTGATGAAACGCGCCCGATTCGCATGGGTGGGCATATTGTGCTGCGTTCTGACGCTGTCCCTATCCTCCGTGTCAGCCGCTCCCGCGCAGGTTGACACGAAAGGCGGAAGAAAAACAACGCGTCGCAAGCCCGCGATGAAGACGCCCAAGGGGGGCAAGAAGACAGATGGGAAAACGGGATCAACCCCCGCGCGCACGAGGCGTGGCCGCAAAAGCGAGGCGGCAAAGCCAAAGCCCGGGCGGCCGACTCCCCCGTCCCGATCATCCTCGCGAAACCGCGGCAAAGATCCCGCCGGTCCCACCGGTGCCAGCGAGCCCGTCACGTCGCGACTTAACATTAACGCGGAAGACGAAGGCAAGCCGCCCGAGGAACGCACCTACCAGTTCTCAATCGTTGACGGTTCTTACAAGGATCTCGTCGAGAACTTCGCCCGAATGGCCGGCATTGGCATCCTCGGCGACGCGCCCGTCGGACCCGTGACTTTCGTCACAACCGAGACGATGGATTTCAAGACAGCCCTCAACCGCATTCGACTGCTGTTGTTTAAGTACAAGCCTATCGAACCCTACTGGTTGTTGTATCAGGACAAGAACTTCGAAGTGCTCCGCGTTACCGATGTCTGGCGATTCATCGATCCATCCACGCAGATTTTCCCAAGCCTGGCGGAGTTTGAAGCATCGAACATCGACGACAACGAGTTGGCCATGCTGCGGTACACACCAGCCGCCACGTCGGTGGCCGACTTCACGATGCTCCGTGATTTCATGCCCGACTATGTCCGCATCGCCCCGATGGCTGAGACCAATTCGCTTTCCATTTTCGCGCTGGTCAAGGACATCAAGAAGTACCTCTCGCTCATCACGCTCTTCGAGAGCGCCGGCGACGACCCGCGCACTCTGACCAAGCTGCCCATCGAGCATCTGACGCCGACCGAAGCCGTTGACAAGCTCCGTCGCCTGATGGAAGACGACTTGGGTGAGGTCGAAAGTGGCAAGAGGGCCCGTGCAGGAAGCAAGCGCGGCAGCGAAGCGTCCATTGATCTGCCCGGGCAGCGCACCATCCTATTCCCCGACGACGCCTTGGGTGTCATCATCGTTCGCGCCGTGCCCAAGAAGATCGAAGACATCAAGCAAATGCTTGAGTTCGTCGACGTCGCCTATCCGGACGATGATTACGAACCGATCCTCATCCCAATCGTCCACACCGATGTCAACGAGATCCTGGCCATCATCAATCCTCTGGTCACCGGGTCAGGTTCCGCCCCCGCGAAACCGAAAAGCAAGGGGCGCAAGAACAAGAAGGGGTCGCGTGTGACCACGGCGTTTTCAACCGTGACCATGTCCCTGATGGCTGACACGCGCACCAATACCCTCATCGCCCGCGGCGCCGAAGACGAAATCGAGCGTGTTCGACGCTACGTCGCGATGTTCGACGTGCCACTGCCGGCAGACCGGCCCATATTCGTCGAGCTTGAGCACGCCTCGGCGGACACGCTGGCTGGCCTTATTACCCAAATCGTCCTCGGCGGCGGCGGCAAGAGCCGCACCCCAGTCGCCAAGGGCGTGTTCAGCGCCATCGCCGAGCACACAACCAACTCGCTGATCCTTACCGGCGACGAGAAAGATGTCGACCTGGCCATCTTCCTTATCGAGAAGATGGACGTCGGCGACGATGCGCCGACGCTGCACTCCTACCGATTCCAAAACGCGTTTCCGACCAGCGTCATGGACATAATCGTGCTCCTGGAAAGCCAGCAAGCCGGCGATTCGCCGGCCGCGCCAAAGGGGCGAAGGAAGACCAAACCAGGGTCATCGGGAAATCTCCACGCAGACGACGTCTCACGCATGCTCTACGTCGTTTGCTCAGACGAAGATTGGACTGGCAAGTACCTCCCCTTGATCGAGAGCATGGACGAACAAGCCGGCGAACTGCCAACCCACGTGTCCATCCCCGTCGAGCACCTGACGCCCGACGAAGTGATCCAGACTCTGACGAAACTCTTCTCCGGGACCAAGTCCAAAAAAGTAAACACCGGCATCCCCAAGATGGCCTCAGCCGGTAACGCGATTCTGATATCCAGCGCTACCACCGCACAGATCAAGCAGATGAGGGCAATCATCGCCGACGTCGATCGCGCCGCACCCGAGCGCGAACAGCGCATGTTCACCTTTGAATACGCAGACCCGGAGAAGATCAAGGCGGTCATCGAGACCGGCGTAGTCGTTCCCAAAATCACGCCACACCGTTCTGGAAAGGGCGGCGCCATCAACGCCGACGCTGTCGTCCTCACTGTTTTCGAGAAAACGCTTATCGCCAGCGGCATGCGCAAGCAACTCGACGAAATCGCCGGGCTCATCGAGCACCTCGACGTGCCCGCACCCGACGACAACGAAATGCGCGTCTATCTCGTCCCGCCAGGTCACGACGTTCAGAGCGTCGTCTCGCTCCTCGAGTCTCTCCTCGCAAACGCCGCCAAACCCTCGGGGCCCAAGAGAAAAGCTGCGACTGCCGCAACGTTCGATGGCACCCGCATCGTCGCCCAAGCGTCCACACGTCGAATTCTCATCAACGCCCCGGTGGGTCGCTTCCCCGAGATCGAAAAGACCATCGACACCCTGCTTGAAGGCGACCCGCCGGAACGCATGATCGTGAAGTTCATTACGCTCGCACATGCCGATCCAGCCGCCGTCGCCGAGTTGATCCAGCCCATCCTTCAGCAGCGCATGAACGAAATGGTCTCCAGCGGCGAGATCGTCGGCGATCAGGAAGAACCCAAAAAACGCCAGACCGCGATGAAGCAGACCGGCATCAATCTCACGCCCGACGTGAACAACGAACGCATCGTGGTGACGGGACCGGCCGCAATCATCGCAGAGGCTGAGTCGCTGATCGCCGAACTCGATCGCCCAGACGAGCAAGAGGATCGCGTCATGCGAACCATCACACTCTCTCGCACAACGCCGGACGAAATGGTGGGCGCGATTTCAGCCATACTCAGTGGCGAGAAAACGTCTTCGGCGCCCAAGCGCCCCCATCTCAGAAAAAAGAACAAGAAGAAGGGTGGAGGTGGCAAGTCCGGCGCGACCGCGTCGACGACCACCGACGACGTGACCATCGTAGGCGCCCCGGGCGGATCGGCCGTGATCCTCAGCGGCATCCCCGGTGCCGTCGACGAGGTCGAAAGCTGGATCCGGCAGCTCGACGAGACCGCCACGACCGAGACGGTTCTGAAGATCTACACCATCGTCAACGCCGACGTAGAAGAGCTCGCCGACGCCATCATGGACTTGTGCGATACCGCCCCATCCAAGCCGAGCCAGCGCGGAGCAGCTTCCCCCGCCGCCGACTTCGGTTTCGAGCCCCTCGGCGGCGTGCGTAAGGGCGGCGAAATCACGCTCACCACCGACTACTGGAACAAGAAGATCCTCGTCCGCGCCACCTCCATGAAGCTCTTCGAGGTCGATAGGGTCGTCGAAGTGTACGACGGCAAGGAAGGCGAAGCGCCGGCGATGGAGGCCGTTGGTTTCATGCCCTATCTGATCTACGAACTTGAGAACGTCGACGCCTACGAAGCCACGCTTACGCTGGAAAATGTTCTCGAAGCGGTCTGGCCCTACGGCGACACGCCGGAGGTCGACTACATCTCAGGGACCAACAACCTCGTCATCAAGTGCCTACCGGAACACAACGCCGAAGTGCTCAGATTGATCGCACAGTACGTCGACAAGGCCTCCGACAAACCAAACGCCCACGCCATCGTCTATGAGACCATCACGGGCACGAGCGCCAGCGAGGTCGCAATGCGACTCAAGATTGCCCGTCCAGGACTGGACATCAAGCTTGAGCAACTCGGCGAGGACCTACCGGCCCTTGAGCAAATCGGGGCATACCGTCCGTGCCTGTTGCCGATGTCGCTCATCGAAGCCGCCGCCGGCGCAGGACTTGTTACGCCCGCGCAGACGACACCCGATGACACATCCGCCGAGCGAGAGAAACTCGCCAAGGAACTCGCCGCTAGCCTCGCCGCTGATGGCACGCCTGCCGACGGCGACGATGCTGCTGCGGACGCGCCAAGCGAGCAAGTCAGCGTCTACTACGACGATCGACAGGGCGTGATCGTCATCAAAGGCCCGCCCCGCGCTGTCGACGAGGTCAAGGATGCGCTCGAAGATATCAAGGAGGAAATCGAGTCCGGCAGCGCCAAACCCGACATCCGTGTCTATCGCATCCGCTATCGCAATGTCAACGTCGCAGCCAACATCCTCGAGAGCATGTTCAACGCCGCCCGCGCACCGGCCGCCAAGCGTGGCGGTCAGGCAGCCCAGCAGCAGCGACTTCAGCAGATGCAGCAACGCATGCAGCAGATGCAGCAGAAGATACGCGGTCAGGCAGCCGCTCAAACACCGGCCGCCGCGCCGGGAAAGGCCGGCGCGGCGCCGGGGCAAGCTGAGGAGCCCAAGAAGAAGGGAACGTCGGAAATCCGCGTAACGCCCGATCCGCAAACGCGATCTCTGATCATCCGCGCCGCGACAGAGGACTTCCCCATCATCGTGGAACTCCTGGCCACCATCGA
>JAJDDU010000122.1 GCA_029260155.1 Phycisphaerae bacterium
TGTCGAACGGCTTGAAGCCGCCGGCGCGGTGATTGTCGGCAAGACCAATCTCGATGAATTCGCGATGGGTGGCAGCACTGAGCACAGTGCTTTCTGTACGACGCACAACGCGTGGGACACGTCCCGGGTGGCTGGCGGATCGTCCGGCGGATCCGCAGCGGCCGTCGCAGCCCGAATGGTCTCTTGTGCGTTGGGCAGTGACACGGGTGGGTCCATCCGCCAGCCGGCGTCGTTCAATGGGGTGCTGGGGCTGAAGCCGACGTATGGCAGGGTCTCGCGGTATGGACTCGTGGCGTTCGGCAGCAGCTTGGACCAGATTGGACCGATCACCCGCGATGCGCGCGACGCGGCGCTCGTGATGTCGGTAATCGCCGGCCGGGACGAGCGTGACACGACGAGCGTGGAGAAGCCGGTCCCCGAGTACCTCGCCACGCTTGAAAAGCCGCTGAAGGGTACGCGAATCGGCGTAGCGGCTGAGTACTTCGGTGACGGGCTCGATGACGAGGTGCGGGCTGTCGTGGAGGCGTCGCTGGCCCGATTGGCCGACGAAGGGGCGGAGCTCATTGACGTTCATCTCCCGCACTTGAAGTATGCGGTCGCTTGTTATTACGTCATCGCGACGGCTGAAGCGTCGAGCAATTTGGCGCGCTTCGACGGTGTGCATTATGGACAGCGCGCTGAATCGCCCTCCGATGTTTTCGACTTGTACGCCCGCTCGCGACACGAAGGATTCGGCGACGAGGTGAAACGACGCATTATGTTGGGGACGTTTGTTCTCTCGAGCGGGTACTACGACGCGTACTACATTCAGGCATCGAAGGTACGCACGCTTGTCAAACGCGATTTCGAGAAAGCGCTTGCGGACGTGGATGTCATCGCGAGTCCGGTGACGCCGACCACTGCGTTCGCGATCGGCGAGAAGTCCGACGATCCGCTGTCTATGTACCTTGCAGACATCTACACCGTGTCCGCCAATCTTGCCGGCCTGCCCGCAGTCAGCGTACCGTGCGGGTTTGATCCCGCCGGCTTGCCCGTCGGCTTGCAATTGACCGGGCCGTGGTTTGGCGAAGACGGATTACTTTCACTCGCCCACCAGTATGAGCTACTTACCGATCATCACCTGCGCGCGCCGGGTTGACCGATCTACGCCAAGCAGACCACGCAATCGATTTCGAGTTTGGCGCCGGGCACGACTAGTTCCTTCACGATCACGGTCGATCGCGCCGGAGGGCTGGACGGGAAGAATCGTACGTAGATCTCGTTGAACGTCGGGAAGTCTGCTGCGTCGGTTAGGAAGCAGCCGCATTTCAACACCTTGTCCATGCTCGACCCAGCCGCTTCGACTGACGCTTTGAGGTTGGCCATCGCCTGGCGACACTGGCCGGCGAAATCGGCTGATGCCAATTCGCGCGTCCCCGGTTTTTGGCCGACCACGCCCGCGACGAACACGATCCCGTCGAACGCGACAGCACGTGAGAACGTCGCGTACGGACTTCCGCCCACAACACGTCGACCGCCCGTGGATTCGGACGCGCTTGCCGTGGTTGCTCCGCCGATCACACCGGCTGCGCCGACCCCGGCGGCCGCCCGCCCGATGAATGCACGTCTTGATTCGCGTTCGTTCATTGCAGGTTCCTCCATCGCATGTTTCAACGCTACTCGTGCAGTCTTGTAATGCGCGAGTCATCTGCCCGCAACATGCTCGTGCGTCCAGGGCGTGCCGCACGCGGCACGGCTACGCGGGGAAAGGGGGTCTTCTGAATAACAGCAGCGTGCCGGCGAGCGTTATTGACAGGGCGAGCACGATCTTCGCCCAAGTGGCGGACGCGAGGACCGGCAGGTACGCGGTGGCGACGGCTCGGATGCTCCATTCGCCGCTGTTCGACGGGCCGAAGTTGAAGTCGCACGTCGCGTCGTCCTGAGCTTGGGCGGCGTGCAGCACGACGGAGAGCGCCGGCACCACGATGCCGGTCTGTGGATTGGTGTTCGGGCTCATCCCGTTGGTGTCGATCTTGAGGCGCCCGTGAACCTCTCCATTGAGGTTGATAGGTGTTCCACCGTAAAACCTGTACAGGGCGCGGCCGTTGTTGTTGAAGCCCGCGCACAAAGCGACCGACCAACCGCTTGGAGGCGTCATGTCCGTGCAGATCGCACCGCCGTCGCCGGCTTCGACGTCGATGTAGAAGTCGCTGATCAGCACCGGATCCTTACCGGAGACGATTGGGTTGTAGTTCCTCAGCTCCCACAGAAACTCAGCGCATCCGGTGACTTGATCGTACGCGATTGTCTGGGTCGATAGCACTGGTGGGCTTTGAACGTCCGGGCGGGGCCGATTGCCATAGCTGGTGACGAACGTCACTTCATAGGTCTCGCCGGGCGGTAGAGCGGCTTCGACTTGTAAGCCGATGAAAGCGCCCCCGTCGGCGTCCACGTGCGATTGCCCGGGCACGTCGTAGCCCACGCCGGGAACGAAGTTCTTCCAGCAGTTCGGCACGCCGTAGTTGTCCCAAATCTGAGTGTCGGTGCCGTAGCCGTGCGGAGGGCATTCGCCGCCGGGGTAGTCGAAGTTGCCGGGGGGCGTGGGTGCGTTCTGCCTGCCCACGTAGTAGACGAAGTCCACCGTTCGCGGATCGAGTCGCACATCCTCGCGCGTCCGCAGCACGATCGCACCGAGGGGAAACTCCCGGACCTGGGCGTAGACCTGTGCTCTTCCGAATTCGGAGAAATCGACGCCCACCAGGTCGTCCAGTTGAAAGGGGCCGCCGCTGTTGCCGGGGAGATCATGGTCGATGTGCTTGACTACGATGAACTCCAGCGTTTCGTTGCCGTTGTTCGTGATCGTGTAGGTTTGTTCCAGGATTGCGTTCTGCCCGCTCGGGTTGCTGAATCCGGGCGATACCGTTTGTGTCAGCGTCCAGCCGAGGTTCATGCCGTCGCCTTGGACGTCGAACCCGCTGGCGGCAGTGCGAACGTTTATGATCGCGTTTGGGTTGGTGACCGTGCCGAAAACATTTGCATCGGTGTACAGGTCGAGCAGAAGGGCGTGCGTCGATAGCACTCCGCGGTGGGTGCCCGCGCCGGTTGTGCTCGGATCGATGAAGACGAATGGACTTGTGGCGAAGGTGAACGTCTGTTCGCCGGACGGGTCTCCTTGCGGACCCATGTCGAACAGGTCCGGCCAGTCGAGCCACACTCCGAACGAACCGTAGTCGTCCGTGGTGAGTGTGAGTGAGCCCTGGCCATCGACTTCGTTCCAGAGCGTAACCGGCGCTGCTTGCGTGTGAGCGGCAGCGCCGACTGTAACGAGGATGATGGTCAAGACGCGCTGCCCGACGATTCCTCTCCGCTGATTGTATCGCACAGCGTTACCTCCCCAGTTTAGGGCCTCGGATGATTGAGCGATTCTCCTGCCCACGACCGCGTTGCGGGGGGGATGCCGTTTATCAACTGTCGGAATCGCAGGAGGTCGAACGGCGTGATCACACCGCTGCGGTCGGTATCGACCAAGTCCTCCAACGTACCGTACGCGGGAACAGCGAAGTCGTTCAGTAACTGACGCAAGAGCAGCAGGTCGAACGGGTCGACGTGACCGGACTGGCTGATGCCCGCGGGAAGGAAGGCCACATCAACGCGATCTGGTTCGTTGACGCCTGGCCCGAGATCACCTTGAGGCTGGATCGGAAAGAACTCGGCGTTGCAAACGTGGGTTCGCAGCGTCGTCCATTCCTGCAGAGTGATCGGTCGATCCCATTCGACGCGCCAGTGGACTTGGTGCGGGGGATTGGCGTCTTCTACCGACACGATCACCGGCGGATTGCCGTCTCCGGTTTCGGACAAGAAGAAGTTGCCCACGCCGACATCCGAACCGTCGCACGCGAACACGCGGTCGCTGAACTTAATGACCGTCTCGGTCAGTCCCATCGGTTCGGGCGGCTGGGGTGGGAAGCCGACCTCCGTACGCGGGTCCATGTAGCCGCTGTGTGGACGCGTCTGTCCCGGACGCCCGCGCTCATGCATGATCTGCGGTGGGGCGACGAGAGGTCCGTGACCGTATTGCGTCACGAACGTCAGCTCGTACGGGGCTTCACCGCCAGTCACCCGGGCATCGAGTTGGAGCCCCATGAACGAGTCGCCTTCGGCGTCCACGGGTGATTGCCCTGGCACGTCATAGCCGACTTGGGGCACGTAGTTTTTCCAGCAGTTTGGGACGCCGTAGCTGTCCCAGATTTGGATATCCGTTCCGTAGTCGTGCGCGGGACAGGAGGCGTCCGGGTAGTTCGGGTTCCCTGGCGGCGGAGGCAGATTCTGCTTGCCGGGGTAGTAGACAAAATCAACCGTTCGTGGGTCAAGCCACATGTCCTCCCGCGTGCGGAGAGTCATGGCGGCTGTGTTCAAATTGCGATCTACGGCGTACACCTGAGGCCTGCCCAGTTCGGCGAAGTCCACGCCGACCGTATCGTCGAGGTAGAACCCGGAACCGCCGCCCCATGGCATGTCCGCGTCGATGTGCTTGACCAGAATGAACTCCACCACTGAGAGCGATTCGGAGGTGACGGCATAGGTTTGTTCGAGCGAGGCCGTGGCGACGTCGTTTGGGCCGCCGGGCGCGGATGAAACGGTTTGTGTCAACGTAAAAGTGAGATTGCTCCCACCGCCCTCGCACCTGAACTCACTGTCGGTCGACGTCGGCAGATTGTCCGTCGAGTTCTCCTGAACGATTTCACAATTAGCGTTGCCGTTAGGGTAGGTGCTCAGAATACCCGCGTGCGTCGAGAGCACAGCCCGGTGCGTGCCGTTTCCGACGCCGCTCGGATCGATGAACAGGAACACTTCTGTCGCGAAGGTTGCGAACTCTTCGAAGAGTTCTCCTTCCAACGGATCCGGGCTGGGATTGAAGAGGTCCAACATCTGCGGTCCGCCCCCGAAGGTATCGGCGAACGAGCCGTAGTCATCCACTGTGACGGTCAATGACCCGTCACCTGTGACTTCGTTCCAGAGCGTAACCGGCGCTGCTTGCGTGTGAGCGGCAGCGCCGACTGTAATGAGGATGATTGTCAAGACGGACTGCGCGGCGGTTCGTCTCTGCGGATCGCATTGCATGGCGTTGCCTCCTTCGATCAGGGTCGCGGATGGTTGAGCGATTCCCCTGCCCATGGCCGCGTTGCCGGGGGAATCCCGTTAAGAAGCTGCCGAACTCGTAGTAGGTCGAACGGTGTGATCACACTGTTGCGGTCGATGTCGACGAAGTCTTCCAGCGTGCCCATCTCGGGTAGGTTGATGTCGTTCAAGTACTGACGAATGACCAGGATGTCGAACGGCGCGTTGATGCCGTTCTGATCAACATCGGCCGGAAGGAATGTGAGATCGATGCGGTCCGGCTCGTTGATGCCAGGTCCCATGTCGCCCTGGCTTTGGATCTCAATACCCCAGAGGCTGCACACATCGGCCCGCAGCGTTGTCCACTCCTGCAAAGTAATGGGCCGATCCCAAGTGACGCGAACGTAGGATCGGTCCGGCAGGTCCACGTACTCTGCCGACACCACGGTCGGCGGATTGAGATCGCCCGTCTCGGTCAGCACGAAGTCGTCAGGTCCGATTGGCGAGAGGTCACAACTCATCACATCCCGATTGAACCGGATGAACGCTTCGGTCAGACCGACCGGCCCCGCCGGTAACGGTGGAAAGCTAACGTCGGTACGCGGGTCGACATACGCACTGAACGGTCGCGTCTGACCCGGCAGGCCTTGCTCATGCACGATTTTTGGGAAACTCCCATGGAAAGCATTACCATACACTGTGGCAAACGTGATTTCATACGTGTCGCCCGGCGGCAATGCCACTTCGACCTGTAAGCCGATGAACGAATCGCCGTTGACCGACAAAGGTGAGCTTCCGGGCACGTCGTAACCCACGCCGGGAACAAAATTCTTCCAGCAATTGGGTACGCCGTAGCTGTCCCAGATTTGCAGGTCGGTCCCGTAGTCATGCGACGGGCATGCACCGCCGGGATAGTCCGAATTCCCGGGCGGGGACGGCATGTTCTGCCTGCCGACGTAGTAGACGGTGTCAACGGTTCGTGGGTCGAGCGTCATGTCTTCCCGAGTGCGCAACACGATCGCGGCCACGGACGATCCGAGCTTCCTCGCGTACACTTGCTCGCGGCCCAACTCCGAGTAATCGACGCCGACGGTGTGAAATAGAGGAAACGTGCCGCCATCGTCCGGCAGGTCCGGGTCGAGATGCTTGACGACGATGAACTCCATCGCGCCGTCTCCGTGATTGGTGAATGTGTACGTCTGTTCGAGAATGGCGGACGGTCCACCTTGCGGTCCGTCGGGCAAGGGCGAGACCTTCTGCGTCAGCGTCCAATGCAAGTTCACGCTGTTGCCCTGAAGGGTGAACGCGCTGGCGGCGGTTTGCGTGTCCAGTAAAACGTTGGGGCTTGTGACGTCTCCATGGAGGTTGCCGTCAGGGAACATGCCCAGCAGCAGGGGGTGCGTCGACAGCACGCCACGATGCGTGCCTTGACCAATCTCGCTCGGGTCCACGAAGACGAAGAGGTTGGTTGCGAACGTGAACGGATGTTCCCCCGGCGGTTCGCTGAGCGGACCCATGTCGAACAAGTCTGGCCAACCCAGCCCGGTGCCGAACGAACCGAAGTCGTCGGTAGTCACCGTCAACGACCCCGTACCCACGACCTCATTCCAGATGGTCACTTCCGCGGCGATCGCGTGCCCATTCACCGCAGCGAACGACAAGGTCAATACCGCGACACACTGATTTCGAGCGCTAACATGATTGCGTGACATGGCACGTCTCCTTTCCGAAACAGATGCTGAGATGACGTCCCCGACGGCCACGTCGGGCACTGCATTTCACCGTACCGACCTGGAAAAACCACTGCAAGCAAATAGCTGCTCAATTGAACGATTCGTATGCCGGTGGTTCCGGGTCGCAAGGGTAG
>JAJDDU010000123.1 GCA_029260155.1 Phycisphaerae bacterium
ACAACTTGCGGTGATTGGCCTTCGCGACGTCGGCGTCAGTCGTTTCAACTCCGATGTTCACCGACCGCAAGCCTGCACGATGCATGAGATCGAGCTGTTCCTCGCCGAGCAGATCGGCGCGAGTTTCCATTCCCCACTCAATTTTGAGCGGTCGCTCGATGAGGACTGTGCACAGCTCCTTCACGAACTTCTTGTTCAGTCCGAACAGAGGATCGCGAAACTGGACCGAACGCACGCCGTAGTCCCGACGCAGCCGCCACATATCGCTGTACACGTTTATGGCTGATCGCTGGCGGTGGCTGGCGCCTTGAAACGCGCCGTACGAGCAATAATGCCCACACGGATACGGACACCCCTTGCTTGTTTGAAGCGGGAGAAAGGGCTTCTTGGGTAGCATCGGCGCGTACCCGTACGTGTGAATGGGGAATCCGCTGTAGTCCGGAGTGGGGAGATCGTCCATGTTCAGCGGAGGCGTTGCAACACACCGCTCCCCATGGTGCAGCTGCGAGACGTCGTTATTCAGGCAGAACGACTCAATCTCGCCATCGATGACGAAGTCCGCCTCGGGGTAGCGTTCCGGAAAACGCTGCGGAAAGGCCCCGAACACTCCGATTTTCGCGCGAGGCCAAGCGCCCTTGAGCGAACGCACGATACGTCGCTCGTTGCGAAAATCGACGATCGATCCGAGAACCAATCCCACGTCGAACGGTTCGTCGGGCAGTTCGTTCTCGTAGTAGCGGACACGATATCCTTGGCGTTTCAAGATGGCCTGGGCATAGGCGATCGAGACGACCGGCAGGCCGATGAGCTTCCGTTTCAAGAGGCGAAGAAAACGCCCGCCCAAACTCGGCCCGTAGTCATCGGCCGTGCCAAACCCGCCGTTCAGGTCCTTGCTAAGCGCCATCCGGCGACTTGGGTTGGTCGAGTGAACGAGTGCGATGTCCATGTGTCAGAGGGCCCGAAAGCGACGACGTTTCCCCAGCTATCCGCACGTGGGTTATCGGCGAATAGGGAATGGCGGTGCGGAGTTATTTTCAGACACTGTGGACAGTGCGACATCGTCGCGACCGGTCCGAATCGCTGTTTCCAGCATCAATGTCGCGGTCGTCGCCTACAGCTTGTTGCCAAGGCGGGCGACTTCACTGATGAATGCGCGCACCGCGTCCGAACAAAGTAGGTAGATCAACAGACTTGCCGTGCATGACGCGAGCAGCAAGCGATCGATTCGTGTGGCGATTGCCTGCGGGGAACGGGCCTTATCACCGGGTCGCGTTGAAGCCTGCATTCTTGTCGGGACACCCAATTCCATAATCTTCAACCTTTAATCCACGGTGGCCGGCACTCGATCACGTTTCAGTTTGATGACGTGTACGGGGCAACCCTTGATGGCTTGTATGACGTCGGCTTCGCGGTCGCCGTTGGGGTGCGGCTGGTGGACGCGGGCGGAGTGTGCCTTCTCCTCGATGACGAAGACGTCCGGTGCTTGACACTCGCACTGGCGACAGACGATGCAACCCTCGATGATCTTAACATGCATAGTCAGGACCCTCGACGCGCGGGATAACGCTGGAGTTGGCACGTAGGGCCCGTAGCCACTTCACGCTCGACCAGCGATTCCACGTTTTTTTGAGCATCATGCGGGCGACCAACGCGGACCGCTTGGGGTTGAGGAAGTAGAATCGGATGTAGGCTTCGCGAATGCCGCGCATGAGATCGCCGGCACTGAGCTGCGGCGTTTCGATGAGCGGATTGACTTTGAAAATCTCAAACCAGAAGTTGTCGTAGTCGCTCGCCCTCTCGGTGAGCCAGCCGTTCTTATCGCATTCCATCCACGCGGTCGTGCCGGGGAATGGCACGCATGGGACCACCGCGAAACTGTCGAGGGGCAGGCGGAGGAAGTAGTTCAGCGATTCCTTCACGTCGGCCCGCGATTCGCCGGGGTAGCCTATGATGCAGTTGCTGCCCACCTTGAAGCCCATCGACTTGGCCAGCCTGACGTTTTCGGCGGCGAGGTCGAGGTCGAGACGCTTCATCATCAGTTCTTGGGTGTGGGGCGATCCGGACTCGATGCCGAAACCGACCCAATAGACGCCGGCGGACTTCATCTTTTGGAGCAGCGCTTCGTCGACTTTGTCGGCGCGCAGGCCGTTGGCGAATTTGACGTGGATTCCGAGGTTTAGGGTGATGATGGCATCGAGCAACGCATGGGCGCGTTCGGGGTCTTGCGTGAATGTGTCGTCCTCGAAGTAGATTTCGTCAATACTGTAGGTGTCGTAAAGCCATTGAATCTCTCCGATGACGTTGTCAATGCTGCGGCGGCGGAAGTTGAAACCCATGACTCGGCTGCAAAACGTGCAGTAGTTTGGGCAGCCGCGCGTTGTCATGACGGGCATGATGCGCTTGCCGCGCGTGAACAATCCGTGCGTCGCTTGTTTGAAAATGCGCTCCATGGGCAGCAGGTGCCATGGTGGGTAGGGCACATCGTCGAGCTCGTCATCGGAGAGGAATCGGGGCGCGGCGTTGAGTTTGGCTTTGCCTTCAACGCGATGCACGAGTCCGGGGACGTTCGGGATCTCTTCGCTATCGTCGCGGCCGGTGAGGCGGTCGCAGAGCATTGGAAACGTCAACTCGGCTTCGCCTACCAAGCCGAAGTCAATCACTGCGTTCTGATCGAGCGTTTCGGCGGGCACGGCCGAGATGTGCGGGCCGCCGACGACCACGTTGACTGCGGGCAGACGCGTTTTTACTTGCTCTGCCAGTCGGCAGGCAGATCCCAGCGCCGCGGTGACGCAAGTGATTCCCAAGACTTGGGGGTTGAACGCGATGACGCTGGGCGCGACTTGGCCGTCAATGTTCTCGTCGAAGACCTTGACGTCGTAGCCCCGCCGGAGCAACAGGCCGGCGAGGTACATGATGCCGAGGTTCGGGAGGTAGTTCCCGTCGGGGATCCTCGGTTGCACGAGCGCAACGCGCGACTTGGCTTCCATCGGGCGGCCCTTTCATCTTGCGGGCGACGGCCTCTCTCGATGGAGACAGACCTCGCCCGCAGTGAAAGGGTTATCGGTTGGGCCGCCCCTCGAATCGAAGCCAAAACGGCTCGATTCGCGACCGCTAGTTTCGCTCCGGTGCGACGGCGTCGGTGAATACGGTGTCGAAGGAAGCACCCTCAAAGGGTGATCCGAGGAACAACTCGAACGGCGGGGCCTCCTGCTCGCCGACGGTGGTGCCTCGGATGCCGATGTCGCTGACGGCCAAGACTTCGTCACCCATGAATACACCTCGGGTGAAGGAGCCGCCGAAGAAGCCGGCTTCGTCGAAGCGCGTGCTGATCTGGTTGGTCTCGGAGAACCCGGTGTCGGTCGAAACGCGGTAGACGTACAGGCCGTCGAAACCGCCGCGCTCGCTCGGAATGAACGGCTCGATGACGTCGCCTACCGGCGGGTCGATGATGACGGTCGTCTCGCCTGGATCGCCGCCGTCTGAAACGCCGTCTTCCACTTCCGTCGCGTCGACCTCGCGCGGCTCTTCGACGACAAAGCCGTCGAAGAAAAACGGAATGTTCTCGAAGATCGAGATGGGCAACGCGACCAACCCTTCTTCGGCGAAGTAGGTGAAGGCTTTGGGGTTGTACAGCGCCTCAGAGGAGGCACCGGTCTCATCGCCGATGATGACGTTGTGTTTCAGCGTGGGGTTGGCGAAGTCGGTGACGTCGAAGATGGAGAGTTGCACGCCCCGACCTCCGAAGATGCGGTCGCCGTCGGGGATGTACTGCCCGACGGTGAGCAGGTGGTTCTCGTCCA
>JAJDDU010000124.1 GCA_029260155.1 Phycisphaerae bacterium
GCGCGGCGATCCCGTCGTACACGCTGTGTCAGAGCCCAGAGCGCAAGCGACGGGTTTACGCTTGCCCCGTCGCTTGCGCTCAGGGCTCTGATGGGGTCGATTTGCGCGCGACGATCTGTTCGGCGCGGCGCGGGGGCGGTATACTCTGTGCGTCAATCGGTCCTTGAAAGAGGTGCGTCGTGGTCACTTCGATATCCGTTGCAACACGCAGCCCAGGCCTGCATGAGATTACGGGCGACATTCAAGCCGCTGTGGTGGATTCGGGTGTCGTCGAAGGGCTGTGTACGGTTATGGTCCAGCACACTTCGGCGAGCCTGACAATTCAGGAGAACGCCGATCCTTCCGCGCGACGGGATCTCGAGGCGTGGCTGAGTCGTCTGGTGACGGAGAATGACCCGCTGTACACGCACACGGACGAGGGCCCCGACGATATGCCGTCGCACATCAAGGCGGCGCTGACAGCCACGACGTTGTCAATTCCGGTCGCGAGCGGGCGCCTGTGTTTGGGCACTTGGCAGGGAGTTTACTTGTGGGAACACCGGCGCCGCGGGTCGCTGAGACGGTGTGTCGTTCACATCGGCGGGTGAGGGCAGCCTACGGATCACGATCCGTGGGTTTCGGTTGCAATTCTATTTGGAGGAACGACATGTCTGATCGACTCTTGTGTGGCCTGTTGTGCGTTGTATGGATCGTCGGATTGGGAACCACTGCGGTCGCTGACGACGAACCCGTCAAGTTCAAGGACTACTCCCGTGTTGCGGAGATGACGGTTGAGAAGTTCCTACGCGCTGTCGACAAACTGTCGGCGTACTCGGATGAGGCTGTCATCAAGATGGAAACGGGGGTGTCCATGATGCAGCAGCCGGACCAAAAGGTCTCGTTCGCCTACGCCAAGCCACGTCGCTTTCGGATTCGCACGCAGCAGCATGACATTTGCAGCGACGGCAAGGAGCTCACCGTACACATGTCCGGCATGCGCCGCTACACGGTGTCGCCGCTGGATGAGGACATCAGCAAGCAGGTGTCGCGCTACATCGGCACGCGTGGGATGAGCTTCGGCATCGCCGAGCTGATTCTCGCCAAGGACGCCCGCAAAACCTTCGCCGAGATGTTCGAAGACATGGACGCAGCCGGGTACGAGCGTATCGACGAAGACCGCTGCATGCTGCTGAGCGGGTCGATGTCCAAGACGGTTATGGGGATCGACGACGCGAACTTGCCGGTCACGCTCTACCTCCGCGAGAGGGACATGATGCTGATGCGGGCGGAGGTCGATCTCATCGAGCTGCTCAAGAAGCAATTCGACAGCGAAGACGGTATGATTATGCCGTTTAAGGAATACAAGATGATCTACGATGTGCGAGAATTGCACA
Organism: Phycisphaerae bacterium; assembly: GCA_029260155.1. Taxonomy (GTDB): domain Bacteria; phylum Planctomycetota; class Phycisphaerae; order UBA1845; family UBA1845; genus OFTM285. The sequence goes on from JAJDDU010000124.1 coordinate 1,374, forward strand.
TCAATGAGCCCATCGACGAAGACCGATTCAAGTTCGATCCCCCGGAGGGCTCGAAGAAGATCGAGAAATTCTACTCAGCCGATAATCAGGCCGTGGACACCGCTGCGCAGTTTGAGTTGTCGGGCAGTGAGGCGCCGGAATTCGAGTTGAAGACCACAGAGGGCGAGTGGGTCTCTCTGGAGTCTCTGGCCGGCAAGGTCGTGGTGCTCGATTTCCTGCCGCAATGGCGAATGTCGCAGACGATGGGGCTGTCTTTTCTTGACGAAATCCAGCGCGAATTCGCGGAGAAGGAAGTGTCTGTCGTGTGCGTTCAGGGCAGCGCCAAGGCTGAGAAACTGACCGAGGAGTTTTCGGAGAAGGGGTGGAATCTGACGGTGGCGCTGGATCCCGACGCAGCCACCAAGGGAAAGTACTTCGAGGAACAGTACGCCTCCGGCATCGTGCTGATTTCGCGGGACGGCATCGTGCAGGGACGTTACTCGACGTTTCTTAACGAAGTCTCAGCCGGGGCACTTCGTAAGGACATCGACAAGCTGCTCGCCGGCGGAACGCTTCCCGGTGCGACGGCGATGAGCGATGTTGAGCGTGAAGAAGCCGACGAACAGCGCGGGGCGCGTTTCAGGTTCGGCGCGACGGCGGAGCCTCTGAACGAGGATCGCTTGCACGAGATCTGGTCGGTCCGCGCGTCGCTGGGTACGTTCTTCAGCACCGGATCAGCCGCCGGGCCTGACCCTACGGGCGAAGCGTTTTGGGTGCGCGACAAGAAGGTTGTCAAACGCGTGACCCCGCGTGGCGAGATCACCGCCGAGCTTCCTCTTCCAGAAACGACGCCGAACCAGTTCTCGCAAGACCGGTTCGTCGCCGGCGAACTCGGTCCGCGGCTTGGCGTTGTACTCATGCATTCCATAGCGGGCGAGGAGGAACAGATGGGGTACCGCCCGCCGAAACAGGTGGTGCTCATCGCCGGCGACAAGTCGGGGGCGACGCTTTGGAAGCTCAAGTTTGACGTCACCAACTTCCAACTGCCCACAAACCTGATCCTCGCGGACATCGACGGTCGGCGTGGCGGCGAGGTGCTGTTCGTGCACGAGAGTGCATTGTGGATTGTGGATGATCGCGGCGAGGCCATAGTGCGCAAACCGCTTTCTGGAGGCGTTCAGTGGGTGATCGTGGATGATCGCGACCACGACCGCCGCCCCGAGCTCTACGTGCGAACGCAGGCCAAGCTCTATCGCTTCGAATATCGCCCGCAGTGACTCGCTTGGACCCACGGGCGATCAAGCGTAGGGGCCACGCTGCCCGTCAAACTCCCGGTTCGACAAGATTCCGCGCGAGAGCAACGCGGTATTGCTCGGGTATTGAAACGGCTTTCCACGTATCCCTGCTGATGAACACGGCCGTGTGGGTGATGGTGTTGACCAGATCACCGGTTTCGGTCTTGCGAATCTCCATCGCAAAAATGACGGTGCGACGGCCCACCTCCTTCACGGTCACCGCGACGTCGAACTCCTCGCCGTAACGCAGCGGTCGCCGATACGTGATTTGCAGGTCCACGGTCGGCATAGCGATGTTGTGATCTTCAAGCATTTGCGGCCACGGCAGCGCGAGGCGGTGACGGAAGAACGCCTCCAACGCGAGGCATCCGAGATGCGCAACTCTTGGATAGTAAAGCACTTGCACGTGATCGACATCATCAAGGCCGACGCGCATACGCACTGAATATGTTTCCAAAGTCGAATCTCCCACCGGAAGTTCATGACGACTCTAACCGGCGAGATTGTAACGACATCGGTGTTGGGCGACAGCGGTGGTGGCTCGCCCGAAGGACGATTTCCCACTTCCGCCTTCAGGTTCTATCCCCACTTCGCGAGTGCGCCGTGGGGCGCCGCGCGAGAACGATCGTCCCGCCGATTAGCTGCAACAGCCCCATCACGACGAGGCTCCACTCGGAGGCGGCGGGGACGCCGGGTTGCCCCACGCTGAATACCCGCTCTTGGAAATCAATGTCCGCAGGGTCAACCGGAAACAGGCTGCCGATGAGGTTTGTCTGGGCAAAGAGGTTGTCTGCGTCCTGAAGGGAAATCGTGACGACCCCGCCGCCCATGAGTGCGTCCATCTCGATCCGCTCGACCAACACCCACTCGTCGACGCCAAGGGTCGGATCCGCCGGAACGACTTGACAGCCGCCAATGTCGCCGACCGTCCCAGCCGAGTCGTCGAATACAGCCGATACCGCGCCGATCGGAAACAGCGGGCTGTTCTGGACGGGCGGAACGGCGTCGATGATGTCCGTTCTGTCATAGCTCAGATCCACCGTCACACAGGCCAATCCGTCAAATGGCTTGCCGGTATTGCCGGCCCAGAGCTCGACATAGAATGGAATGCCGGGCGTGACGTAGGACTCTGATTCGGGCGGCGATTGCCCCGCGAATCGAGCATCGGCATCGTCCGTCGGAATCTGCCTGATAATAGGCGTCAAGCTCACCACCTGCCCAAGGGCCGCCATGGACCTGAGCAAGACCACTACACCCACCGCAACTGTCACCCTCCGCCACTGCATGGAATAATCATAACCGATATCGCCTCGCTATTCCGGACGAAATCTTCGGCGCAAACGGTCCAAGCTACTCAAACGCCGGCGGCGTCCACATTCGAACCTCGATCGACGGATCCGCCCCCGGACCGATCTCCCATATGAGGTCGATGAGCGGCTCGCGACCTTCGGAGAACGACGGATTGACCACGCCTGGAAAACGCATGTGCAGATTCACTGATTCTCCAGACGCCTCCGGTTCCACATTGGTCGCCGTAAACTCGATGGTGTTTAACCCCGGCTGCATCGTCACGGTCGTGCCAATAAAAGTCCCATCAGCCCCCGTGTCACCGTTCCAGTCGACGACGACAGGGGCCGCCCCGTTCACGACGATGTTCACCGTGAACGCCTGATTCTGCGCCGCAAAACTGCCCACGAACACCGGGCTGAACCGCGACACCTGAATCTCATGGGTTCGCTCCGTCGGCGTGCTCTCCCTGATCCAACTTCCGGTAGCCACGTCGATTGAGGAGTCCTCATCGATCGTGTCGTAATGCCACACGCGACGTGGCGGGATATCCAGCCGATCGTATTGGGAAGAAGCGATCGCGGTCACGGTCGCGACATGGGGATCGAGAAACTCGGGAAAGGGAATCGTCGCGATCCCGATGTTCTTGGCGCTGAATTTGAACCCCGTCAGCGAAACGGACAACTCATCTGTCTGTTGTCCTGAAATGGAGGGGTGGTTCAACGCGAGGTGCTCCTCCGTCAGCTCTCGCCACCCACGAACGTCTACGGTCGGAAACGCGGTCGACTCGATCGTCATGGCTGGTTCCGTCACGAAGCCCAGGAAGAAATCCCCGATCTCCTCGATCGCTTCACCGAACACGGGCACAACGAATGCAACGTCAGACGAATCCAGCGGTTCCGTATACAAACTCGTATCTGCCACAATCTTGATCGTAACGGCCTTGTCGCCCGGATCGTCTGGAAACAAGCTCAAGATGATGAACCCGGATCGGCGACCGATTTCCCTCAACAGGTTCTTCCCGGCCGTTATGAGTGCAGTGACTTTTTGGGCTGGAAACGCACCGCCAACCGCCGCGCTGACCGCCACACCCCCCAACCGCCCAACGGCTACAAGAAGCGTCGTCTGCGGTTCCATCGTCGCCCAGTAGATCCAGCGATTGTCGAAATCACGCGTACGAAACTGCGCATTGCTCCGCAACTCGAATTGTTTGTGAAGTTCGAGCGCCGCCAGGTCCGTCGGAAGTACCGCATCTGCAATGATACGCAAACTGTTGACCGCGATGGTCAGGGGAACCGTTACCGCCAACCCCTCACCACCCGTAGCGATCGCGACGATGTTCGCAAGATCCGCGACGCTGGAAGCCACCAACAACCGCGCGCCAATGACATCGAGTTTGAACAGGGCAAGGTGAATCACCCGCCGTTCAGTTAGATTCGGTATGCCGTCCGCCATGAACGTAAGCGACGCCGGCCTCGCCAGGTTGGTCACGCCGCCTGTGTCGGTCGCCGTGTTTGTGCGGAGGTCTTCGAACATCGGGAGCAGCCCGATGTTCCACAAAAATGCCTGCAATTGCTGCTCGACACTCGGATCGAGTGCCCGATACTCCGTGCGCGCCTCTTCGGCGAGAGCGTTCACTCCGCTGAAGATCCCGGCGATCTGTCCCGTCGTCTCGGCATCGAGAACGTCCTGCTTGAACGCCACCCACCCGGGATCGGAATCCTCGTAAACGTCCCGCACTGTTTCACCCAAGAGCGCAATGCCATCCGCCCACAAGTCCGCTGCATCCTCCTGCGTCATGCGTCGCTCCGGGACGCTTATCTGGACGCGCACCGCGTTCGACAGCGGTCCATCCATATCTCCAACTGAGATTGAGTAGGTCCCGGCATTCAACATCGGCAGCGGAGCAAGAAACGATATCGCCCCGCCCACCGGAACCTCCGATTGCACGACCCGCGTCGTCAGCCGTCCGCCATCTACTATGCTCTCTTCCCACAGTTGAATTCGTTGGTAGTCCTCAACCCACAGCAGCACCTCATTGGCCGGGATTGCGACTCCGCTGATGTCCAGCGTGACCGATTGGCCGGGCTCCAGTGCAAGGTCCGTGGTCACTTCACCCGAGAACCCGGGGAAACTCGCGAACACGTCGAGCACCCAATCCTCACCCGTTCCGCCAACTGTGCTGGTGTCGCCGCCCAAGCCACCGAGCGTCCCCAAATCGGTTACCCTATCGCATCCAATCCCGATGCACCCGCTCACGACAGCCGCCACCGCCATCGTCGCTAGGGATCCGCTCGGTCGTCTCACATCGGCAACTGCCCGTTGATCGTCAATTCTGGTGTTGGTGAGTTGGGTGAGAAGCATGAGTTCCTCCACAAAGTCTCCCCATTCCGCCTATTGCTTGACTGGATGGAGCGACTGTGTATTCGGTGTCGCGCAGTGACACTTCCAAGGGAAACGAACTACAGCACAACCTATCGGCCGAACTCTGCCGTGTCCCGAAAGGAAAAACCCCGCATGGGTGGGAAACGTACACTAAGTCATGCAGACCGCTGTTTCAGCACGCCGGAAAATGGCAGCCAGGGACCGATCGTATCCTTGTATTGCCACGCCACGCACTTGGCGATTTGGTGGACGTGGTTGAGGTCGTGCACAACCCACATAGCAAGCAGTTGCTCCAAGGTAACGGGCCCGAGATCGGGGTGAGTACCGCGAAGCTCAAGCTCCTCAGGCGTCAGGTTCATCGCGTGCAGTGTTTCGAGGTTGGCCTTTCGCAGCACTTCAAACGTGTCAATCAACGAGTCCACCGTGCTGCCCGTGTTGTCTTCGTACATCGCGTAGCGATCGAACGGTTCGAACGTCTTTGCCTCGCCGTGTTGAAGAATCATCTCGGCACGGGGGGTCCAGTCTGTGCGCTCACCGTGAATGAGATGCCCAATGACGTCGAAGGGACTGAAGGTGTTCGCTCCGTAGTTGTTGTGGACCCACGCTTCGCCGGCGTTTTGCAGCAAGACCCGATACGCGGCTGGCGACCGCTGAAGAATGTCCATCGCTTCGTCGAGTCGAAAGTCCATGGCACGTCCTCAAAGTCCGCAGAATCTCAAATGGCAAGTGTCAGCGCGACGAAGCCTCTGGTTCGATTTCAGCCTATGGCACTGTGACTCTCTCGTTGGACGGGGGAAGAGGAAATCCGTCGCCCATGAGCGCGATCACGACCATGGCTGTACCATAGTTTCTCGAGCGTGCGAACACGCGGTCGTTCCACGTGCCGTCGGCGTCGCGGGTGCGCAGGAGTTTTTCGAGGAGTCGTTTCTGCTCAGCCGATCGTGCGGCGGTGGGGAGCGTCGATATTGCCTGCGCTGCGTAGCGATGGGCGAAATAGAAGTAATACGGTGCGATGCCGTACGGCGGTTTGTGCGTGCCGATTTTCTTCCGCCGATTTTCCAGTTCGTCCCAGTGTTCGTGGAACGCATCGAGCGCGTTCTTGATTGCGTTACCGTCGCCTTCGCCGAGCAAGAGCAATGTCGTTTCGCACAGGGGTGATCTTCCGATGGCTCCGGGGACCTTCGCGCGGCTGTCCTTTTCCGCGTCGCCCTTGACGATCCCTGAGTACTTGAATGCGCCGTTCGGTACGCGGCTGGCTTGCAGAACTTGTCGCGACCGGTTTAAGACTTCATCCGGAACAACCGCGCCAGCCGCTCGTGCGAACAGGAGTGCTTGGACGACCGGCGCAGTCACGAACGACGCGTGCCGTCGGCGTCCGGCGTAGTTCCATCCGCCCCCTTCGATCTCTTCTTCGAGGAGGGCGGCGGTGAGTTTCATGACCGAGGCTTTGATGTCGGCTTCGAACTCTGTCGCGCGATTCGTCTTCAACAGGCGACAGAAGAGTTCCAGTGCGCACGCTTGGCCCCACACGCGCACGTCGTAGCGATAGTCTTTGCGCGCAGCCATGAGATCGTCTTTGAGTTCTTTGAGAATCAACTCGATTCCACGTTCCATTGCTCGCGTGGCGTTTGAATCTTCGCGGGTCGCGCCGTACAAAATCGCTTGGCACACCAAGGCTGTCCCGCCAACGCGGTAGCCGATCGGAATCTCGCCCCGCACACGATAGACGCCCTCGTAAGGCCACGCGCCGTCCTCTTCCTGCATGGATAAGAGTCGCTCAATGCCAACGCGGATTAGGTCCTCGCGGTCGGTGTTGGCCGTCTCGCTCGCGCCGATCGATCCCAACCCGAGGACGAACATTCCAATGACTGCGTGCAACAAGTCCTTACCTTTCGCTTCTGACCCGTAGGTCGCACCGCGCGTTTCGCCCCTGTCATAGCGCAAGCGTGCGCGCGACGAATGGCTTGGTGCCCGCGAAGTCGATCTCCGCACCGCCGAGCCTGTGGTCGTGCGGGAAGGCGAGTGCCATTCCTTCGTCGTGACAACGTCGCAGGATTCGTTGTTTCTCAGCGATGGTCTTCAGCGGCTCCAAGTCATAGGCCATCACCCACGCCAATCGCAGATGGCTCGACGTCGGGAATGCATCGCCCGTGAACATCAGAGAGCGCGTGTCGTCTGAGAAAATCGGCAACAACTGACCGGGCGTGTGGCCATTGCTCACGAAGAACCGGACACCAGGCCAGGGCGCGTCCGGTGATTGTCCCTCAACGAAGGACATCTCGGCTTGCGATTCCAAAATGTCGAAATCTTGCTCCAGGAAAGACGCGCGGTCTTTCAGTGAGGGCACGTGTGCGTGCTGCCACTGATCGCGATGTAGCCAATGCCGTGCATTGGGGTAGCACAGTCGCGTGTCCCCACCGGGTTCGCCCGACCAATCCGTCAGCCCGCCGTTGTGATCAAAATGCAGGTGGGTGACGACGATGTCAGTGACGTCGTCCACGGTCAGCCCGAACTGCGACGACAGCGCCCGCCCGATGGCATCTCCGTCGTAGGTTATGGCGAATCGCTCAGCCTCCTTACCCTCCCATTTCGTTCCGGTCCCGGTGTCGACGAGGATCACATGCTTTCGGTCTCGCGACACAGCCAGAAGCGTGCGCGTGGCCATCAGGATGCGGTTCTGATCGTCGACATCCTCGTGCGACGCCCAGAGCACCTTGGGCACGACGCCGAACATGGCACCACCGTCGAGCCGAAAAGTGCCGGTCTGAACGCTGACGATTCCGAATTCACCGATCTCAAGCATGTCCGCAACCTCGCAAAAACAACCCGCGCGGCAGTATCGACGTCGCCCATGGGATCGTCAAACCGGAATGGACGGACCGTTGCGTTCGTGAGCACGTCGCCAACGCCCGAGCCTATAACCAATCTGCGGCCGTAGTGTCAGACGCTGACGCGCGGGATGTCGTATCAATCCAGCGTAGCCTGGAGTGGTCAACAGGCCCGGCACCCCCACGTTGCAGCCGGCACTGACGAGGGCGAGGAAATCAATCAACCGCCGGCTCGGGCTTCTCCTCCTCCGTCGTCTCCCCGAGCACGTAATGATCGAACCACTTGAGATCCCATTCCATCTTGGCTTTGCGATGCTTGTACTTCGTCAGTCCGTGACCCGTCCCAGGGTAAACCACCAACTCCGCCGGAACGTCCAGGTAGTGATGCAGTGCGCGGTACAGACCCTTGCTGTGCGCCGGCGGACATCGCGGGTCATTTTCACCGACGTGGATGAGTGTCGGCGTGGTGCACTTGTCGATCGCGTACAACGCGGAACCCTTCTGCATTTTCTCTGTGCGATCCCAGGGGAATCCCTGGTTGAAGTTGATGACATGCCCCGGCGTGTCCTCTGCAAGCCACTGCGTCACCGTATCGAATACCCCCGCCCCACTGCTGGCCGCCTTGAATCGTTCGGTGTGCGCGATCATGCAGTTGGTCAGGTAGCCGCCGTTGCTCCACCCCATCACAGCCATTTTGTCCGGGTCCGCGTACCCCTGCTGCACCATCCAATCCGCGCCAGCCATAATGTCCGCAACATCGCGGTCGTTCTTATGGCCAATGAGATCGGTCAGAAACTTATCGCCGTACCCGGTCGAGCCGCGATAGTTAGGACTCAGCAACGCCCAACCGCGCGACGCAAAAAGCACCCGCCCGTAAATCCAAAACCGCAACCGCAGCTTCGACGCCGATGTCGGCCCGCCGTGCAATTCGATGACCGTAGGAAGCGGCGTGCCCGCAACGTAGCCGGGCGGTAGTTCCAGAATACCCTCGACCGGTGTGCCGTCCTTGCTAGTCCATTTCGCGATCTTGATCTGCGGGAGCTTCCACGTATCGACCTGCGGATTCACCTTCGTCATTCGCGTAGGCTCCGCCACGCCCGAAGACGGCATTGTGAAAACGTCCGGGGGATGCGTCAGCCCGCTCATGACCGCGGCGATCCCGTCGCCGCTTCGGTTGATACCAAACGTCTCCACGCTGACATCACCCCGTGTGACGACGACGGTTTCACCCTGTCGACCGTCGCGGATGTCGGTCACGCGGTAGATGCGACTCCGGGCGTGATCCTCACCGCCGAAACAAAGATCGTGCGTTCCCGGAACCCACTCCAGATGGCCACCTGCGTAAACCTCGTCCACACGCTTGATTTGCTGTGTCAGCGTGTGACCCTGTTCGCTGAACTGCGCCACCCAGATTTCGCCCGGATACCCATCAAAATCGCATCGAAACGCCAGCGACCGACTGTCACTTGACCACGTCAATCCCAGCAGCCAGCCATACGGCGACGGCGCGTCTTCACGCCACTGCTTGTCCGGCAGCGAAGACGTTGTCTTCGTTTCGATGTTGTAGATGTCAATCGTCGACCAACCCTCGTTGGTGATGAGATCGCCGGTCGGCGTGGTTTGCATGGCAACCAATCGCTCGTCCGGCGAGACGGCGAACTCGTTGATCACACGCTTCTCGTCGATGATCTTCTCTTTCCGCCAGCTCCGCAGGTCCAGCTTCCACACCTGCGTGTGTTTCACCACGCCGTGGCCATAGTCCAGCTTGTCGAATTCCTCGCGGAGGTCCTTCCACTGATCTTCGTTGACGTTCTCCTTGGAGACCGTGTAGTAAAGTGACTGTCCGTCATGCGAGAGCTGGTAACCATTCACACCGCCCTTGAGACGGGTGACGGCTTGAAGATCACCACCGTCGGAATGAACACGCCAAACTTGTTTCTTGCCATTGTAGGGTGGCTTGTCGTCGTCACCGCGCTTCCGGCTGCTGGTGAAGTAGATCCACTTGGAATCAGCGCTCCACTGCGGCGACGTGTCACCGGCCGCATCGAAGGTAAGGCGACTGACTTCCTGGGTTTTCGTCGAAACCACCCACAGATCGGTGTTGCGTTTCTCAGCCGGCGGTTCCCAACGCATCTCCGTATACGCGACAAACTGGTCGTCCGGCGAGGCAGCCAGCCCCGTGATGGTTCCGATCGAGAAGTAGTCCTCAGCCACGATGTCGTGGTCCCGGACCGGCTCGGCGGCACCGGCTGCCACCGCCACGACGAAAAAAACTGGAATCGAGTAGAAAAAGCGCATTGAACCCATCCCGGCCAACCCCTGACCAAAAAAACTCCTGTCCACGCCCCACAAGAAGGCGGCGGTATTGTGACGGATTCCTGCCCCCCTCTCAACACGCCGAAACCCTCAGAAAACCACGTCGCACGCCGCTGATCTGGACACGCCCAATCCCGACCCGCTCGCTGCGACCGCACATGGGTAATATTGCCCATTTGTCGCCCCTGTATTCGTCGTTCGCAGGATGTGAATCTGGGGCATTTGTCGCGAGTATGTGGATGTCGGAGCGACGGTTGCAGGTGGCAACCGTGTCGCGATTACGCTTGACTCTCAGAGCGGGGATCGGTACTCTCGGGGCTGTCCGATCTGGCGGTGGGCCTGTTTCTGTGGGGGTTTGATTGACAGGTCACCCGCGACAAGCTGGGGTGAACGAACGAAAATGAGTGTCAAGGTTCTGTCATTGTTGGTCGGTTTGTTCGCGCTGTGTGGTTCCGCCGTGCGCGCCGACATTCACCCATCCGTGATGCCCGTCGTCTCGATCGAATCCACCACCACGCAGCAAGCTGATTCCGGAGATTCTTCCTGGAGCGACGGTGCTCCCGCGTTCGACGAAGTGGGCTTCGGCGCCGCGTGCGGCAGCAGCGGGCTCGGTGTCCTGAGCGAAGAACCTCTGCGGTGGAATCCCGATGATGTGCGTGAGTTGCCTGCTGCTCCCGGGAGCGCGAGCCTTTTCCTCTCCGCGGTCCTGAGCGTCGGAGCATGGAATCTCGTTCGATCCGCGAAGCATATCCACTTCAACATACCGGAGTGGTACCACACCGGCGCGCCTGACAGGATCGGTTCCACGGTCGCGTTCGATCTCGTTTGCAACGAAATGCTACCGTGTGTCTTTGTAGACGCGGTTGCTGATCAACCTTCCCTGCGGCCACCCCGCCGCGCACACCAATGGCGACTCAAGCCGCAGATCTGCGTCGTTGACGCCGATCCGCGCGGACCTCCGCTCGGCGTTTGAGAATAAGCGGCAACTTATCGCCGCTTGCTCGATTGCTTTGTGTGGAGTTTTTGATCGTTTTTTGGAAACAAGTATGAGATCGCGGCGTCCTGCGGGACGAAGCGAGTAACCAGGGGAAGTAAGAACCAATGATGAAAAGAGTGATACCAACTGTCGCCGTGATGGCCGGCGTGCTGATGATGGCCGCGCCGGCCAACGCGGGCATTCTGCTCGATTATGCGGACATTTTGATTGATTTCGACCACGCGACTGGAAAACTGACCGTCGTCGACCACGCGGGCACAAGCCTCAAGGCCACGCTTCGCGACAATGCCGATGTCGTGCTGGACCGCGCGGACATCGCCAGTGCAGCGAGCTTCGACGTGCTGTTCGACGCTTTGGTCTCCAACCCCGCCGGCGCCGACAACATCGGCATCAGTGGCACCCTCGCGGGTACGGACACGGACCTGGGTTCGGACGCCTACAAGGGCAGCCTCGGGAACCTCGCCGGCGGACTCGGCGGCGCTGACGGAATCGCGTTCGTCGGTGGAATCCTCTCGATTACCACCAAGCTGTCGGGTATCGGCGGATCCATCCTGCTCGATCCCGTGGCCGGCGACTGGATCTTCAGCGGAACCAGCGATTTCCCAACCGGAGTCGGCAGTGATGGTCTCAGTGACCAGTTCACAGTCGCCGATGCCCAGCGTGATAACTTCACCACCGGTAAGGTGATCGTCATCGACATCGCCGTGCCGGTGTTTGGTGATGGATCTTCGACGTTCAGCTTCGGGAATGCCGATGATTTCTTTGCTGCTGCTTTGACGCGCGACGGCTTCATGAGCGACGGTGGCGACATGAAGGTGACGATCGTGCCGGCGCCTGGTGCGGCCCTCTTGGCTGTCATGGGTATGGGTATGGTCGGCTGGATCAAGCGACGCAGCTAGTGTAGTGTTTCAGAATTGAGGAATTTTACGGTTTTCTTGCGGGTTTCGTCCTCTGGAAGGAGGATGAGACTGGTGAAACAAGCCCATCAAATCACGCTTGCGGAAGTTGATCGTGCGAC
>JAJDDU010000125.1 GCA_029260155.1 Phycisphaerae bacterium
CACAACGTGCACCAATTCAAAGCTGCTGACGGGACTCGAACCCGTGACCTCGTCCTTACCAAGGACGTGCTCTACCAACTGAGCCACAGCAGCATTCCGGCAGCGGACCTCAAAAAATCAATCCCGCCATGCAACCGCAGGCATATTCCGCTCGGATCGAACACTGTCATCGTATCGGCGCGACCGCGACAAATGTCCGCAAATGCCGTATCCGCAACGGGTTGGCTTTGCGCACTTGACCCGCACGGTGGCCAAGAGCCCGGTCAGTATAGGCATCCGCGACACCCTGTCAAACCCAAAAAACGACGTCGGCTTCCGACCACAAACCGTCGCCCCCTCGTTCACCGTCCAACCTCGGCAATCACACCGCCCAGATGTTGATAAACCCCTTCATGCAAGTGGTTTACAACAAGAACAAACGCGACGCGTACAATCTTGGCGGCCCCTACCCAGAACAGGGCGACCCCTACCCCATTGAGACTCGCGTGCCCCGTCACCACCCCGTCGGTACGCGACACCTCCGCCCAGATTCCGTCAAACCGCACCATTCTCTCGAAATGTTGAAGTCACGGCAGCAGTATCGTACAATTCGCCACGAACTCACCCCCAACCGGAGCGCCGCTCTTGATCCGTCTGAACGCCCAGGAATCACTGAACGACGCAACACCCGCCGTCGAACCGCCCGCTCGGGCGATTCCGACTGCACACACAGCGCAGTCACCCGACGACCGAGACCCCCCGGGCCGCGACGCCGCCCCCAGAACCCGCTACCCACACGCAGAGCACGCGACGATTCACCGCGTCGCCATGCGGCTGGTCTGGCCGGTCACCGCCGCGATCTGCGCCGCACTCGCCGTGGTGGCCACCAGTCAACTACGCTATCGCGCGACCGCCCAGTTCCGAGTCAACGGATCCATGGACGAAGCCCGCGGCAAACTCCTCGATTTTCTCTGGCTGCGCGCCGACCAAGATCAGTTCAGCGCCTGGAACGTCTTGACCGCGCCCGACGACGCCACGATGAAAGCTGAGATCACCGTCACCGATCCGGATACGGCCAACGTCGTCATCCGGTCCCTCGCCGACGGCTTCAAGAAAAACCTTGCAAACACCGCGACACATGCCACCCACAAGCCCGACAACACCGAACGCGTCCTTGCCGAGATCATTGACGAAGGGCACGCGGACATCGAGGCACTTCGCAAAGAACTGAGCAGACTCGAACGCGCCATCCCCGCCCACGACCCAGCCGACGACGACGCCGAGGCTCGTGCCCGGATCGCCGAGCTCATCGACGATTACGAGTTCCACAGGGACAACGAAATCGACGCAACAGCACGCATCGACCGCCTCGGCACGACGCCCACCGACCCACGAATCGATCCTGAAACGCGCCAGAAACGCTATGCCGCACGCGAGAGTTTGCAACAAGACATCGACGAACTCACTGTGCAGCTCACGCTCGGTCGTCGCCAACTCGACCACGTCTGGCAAAACGCCTCACCAACCCTAGACGGACTGATCTCAGCCATCGCAACACTCGTCCGCCAAAGCTCCGGCGACGCAGCCCGCGAAGCCGACGCTACACACCGCGCCATCGTCGCCGAATTCTCCCGCCCCGCCGAGCTCTATCAGAAACGCCTTGGCACATTCTCAAGCAATTGGAGCCAGACATTCGTCCGCTTGAGATCCCAGCCCGCCGATCCCCATGCGCCGCGCCTGTTCGCCACGCAGGTTAAGCTTCATGATCTGCTGGCCGACTTCTCTTTCCGCGCGGGAAAGCTCGTCGACACCATGCGCAGCCGGCTCCAGTCCCTCACACAGCAGGCCAACGGCGCCGCCCATCACGCCCTCGTCTCGCAGATGCGCCGCATCTTCCACCGCTTCGAAGCCGACCACCGTCAATTCGAGTTTCTCGCAGCCGACGTCTACCGGCGCAGTAACTTTCGCCTCGACGCAGCCATCAAATCCGCGCGGGGACTCCGGCGCAGAGTGCACACCACGGTCGACGCCATCGACACGCAGCTCCTCGCCGAAGCCACCGCGACCGCGTCCAGATTACGAAAAACGGAAATACGCGAGGCAGATCGCCAACTCCGCGAAACGCGAGAACGCTGCCGTCAGACCATCGACGAGTTGCTCGAAACGCTGGCCGCCCGCGATGGCGCCCTTAAACAGACCAGTATTCGCACCCGAAATGTCTGCGCGTTCGAACAGGTGCAACAGCGACACGCCGACACAACGGAGCAATTACAGAGGCGCAAGACCCTCCTAAGCGACCACCTGCGCGCAGCACAAGCCGAAGCGACAACGCCACTGTCAGTTGATATCATCAAGTGCGGAGCAGACGAATCGCCCCAAGGATTGGCGCGCGAACTCACCTACGCGCTGGTAGCGGGCGCGCTCGCATTCACGGCCGTAACCTTCGTCAACCGACGCTGAAAACGCACGCCGCGGACGCGGCTATCTAGGCAATGTTGACACGAACGCGGCCCCTGCGCCGCTTTGCGTTGATGATTCGTCGGCCACCAACCGTCCGCATCCGGGCACGAAAACCCTGCTTGCGAGCACGTTTGATCCTGCTATTTCGTCGCGGGTAATGCATCAGTCACCACAATCGCAAAAACCAAAACCGGGCCAAGGACAACCAAAACACCATGCACAAACCCGGAGAATCCACAGCCACCCTACCACGAACCCCGCCACGCTGCAATCCCGCCTCCACCACAATGAGTGTGACCATTGATTGTGGTATTTCACGGGTAGGGCGGGTTTCACCCGCCTCCATCGTGCAGGAAGGCGGGTGAAACCCGCCCTACGCCAACGATGCCACAAACAATGGCCACACCCACGCAGTAGGAAACGGTCACGCCCCACTTGCATCCCCGCCGCCGTGTCGACTATTCTGCCAGTCGATCTTTTCAAGTACCCCCGGCGAGCGGTCGTCGGAATTCGCCTCGTCGGGCGGGGCGCAAAAAGAGCGAGTCACATTCGGAAGGAAGCACGATCATGCTGCGTCTGACGCTGTCGATTCTCTGTCTGTGTTGCGTCTCCACATCCTACGCCGGCGGCGCAGGCGTCCCCGGAACCCTCGCCCACCAGGGCGTAATCGCCGTCCACGGCCAGCGATTCACCGGCCAGGGATTGTTCCGCTTCGCATTGGTGAACACCACAAACAACACGTACTTGTGGACAAACGACGGCAGCACCCCACCGCCCCCCGATTCCCCGACCAATTCCGTACCCGTCGCAGTCATCAACGGCGTCTACAACATCCAACTCGGCGACGACACCGACACCAACATGACGACCATTCCCCCCGCAGTGTTCACCGATAACGAACGCGTCGCCCTGCGCATCTGGTTCGACGACGACGTAAACGGCCTCCACGAGATCGCGCCCGATCAGCCGATCAGCGCCGTCCCCTTCGCCCAACACAGCGCAAATAGCGCCACCACAAATGACAACGCGATCACATCCGCCAAAATCGCCGACGGCCAAGTCACCAACGCCGACATCGCCAACAACGCGGTCACCGGCAACAAGATCGAAGACGAGACCATCACCGCCGCCGACTTATCCAACAACGCGGTCAACAGCGCCAAGATTCAAGACGAATCCGTCACCGCGGCGGACTTGGCGACAAACTCGGTAGATAGCGATGAGATCGTGATCGATGCAGTGACGTCAGCCAAGATCGCGAGCGACGCTGCCTCGCTCGACAGAGTATCAGGTGGAACTATGTCCGCCGTCGCCGGGAACGTTGGCATCGGGACTGCCAGTCCGCTGAGCCGTCTGCACGTCCTGGCAAACGGCGGCGATATGCTGAAACTTGAAACACCCTTGCCATCGGGACAAAGTGGAGTCTCGATGGCGTTCACTAGGATGGGAAGCGTCAAGAAGAGGATCGAACTGACGGCCAACGACGACCTGTCGATTTTCCAGGGCAACGGCGGCAACGATACGGTGGCCAACAGGACATTTATGACGCTGAACTCGAATACGGGAGAGACAGTCTTTAGCGGCAACGTCGGCATCGGAACCACCGCGCCCGAGGCGAAACTCGACGTCGATGGGCACATCCAATCGAATAGATATGCATTCTATGCCGGACGATCCGGAGGCGATGATCCGATCGGACCAGGTTATACCCCAATACCCTACGACAACCCAATAAGTGATGACGACTCCGTGCTCACTACTGAAGGGGCGTTCGTGGCGCCGGTTACGGGAAAGTACTTCGTTTCAACGACCGTGTCGGTTCGCTCCCTATCCGGCGTTGGAGTGGCGTTTAGATTTCTTGTGGACGG
>JAJDDU010000126.1 GCA_029260155.1 Phycisphaerae bacterium
CTTGATCCCGCGCAGCTCAAGATACACCGGCCCGCGTCGAGAGATCCCTGTTCCGTTCAACGGTTCCGTGGACGGTCCCTCCCGCCCGACCGCGAAATCAAAAATCGGATTCTCAAATTCGCCCGAACCCAGAACGAGCCCGTCCGTGACACGCATGTCTCGGCTTTGGAGTCTGATCGTGCCATCTTCGCCCGCGGCGAACCGGATTGCAGAACCGCTGTCCAGACCAAGATGGAGTCTCACGGTGGTAGCGTCGCCATCGCCGGCCGAGACCCAGCCATCAACAGCCACGCCCCGCTCTGCCAGCGCGCCGCGGTTGAGCATTAGTGTCAATGTCCCGTCACGCGCCATCCAGATTTCGTCACCCAGCGATACAGTCGCTCCGATTCCCAACAGGATTGCCGAAACAGCCGTGATCCCAATGATTGCGCAGCGTCGGTGCATTGGTCGCGTCCTTTTTCTTAGAAACCAGTTCCAGGAATTCCCCAGGTGCATGATTACGCTCTTCCCCATCGGCGAGCCATTCGGCACGCAAGCTCCATCACGCGAGCCTGCCGCTACCAAACATGCCATGTAGTTACTGTACTTAAACGAAGCGACTGCGAGTCGCAAGCGCAAAATCCCGCAACAAGCAACGCGCGTTGGAAGAGTGACCGGCTATTCCCAGGAGTGAGAGCGAATCTCTAAGACAAGAAATGCAATGCCACGCGAGTCCGCAAAAACAATGCAATGTGAGTGTGCGGCAGCATACACGACCGCCGAATCGCAGCGCCGCCGGGGATCGTGAGACGCGACGCGCCTTAGAAGGGCGTTATCCCAGGGATAATTGAAAAAACAAACTTCGCCGCGAAAATGAGTAGGCGAATCAGAAACCCTATGACTTCCATAATTGCAGCACCCCAGTATTGAACACTACTCGTCGCCGGGCGCCCCGACCGCGGATACGCCGTCCACCTCGATATCATCAATCTCCGGCGTCATGCCGGACATGCCGATTGTGATGCGGATGCCGGCGGGGCCATTCACAAACTGCCCCGGCAATTCCAGTTGAAAACGCTGGTCGTCGGTCGGAATGATCTGCATCTTACTCGCGTCAAGTTTCTGCATCGTTCCGTGTTTCTCTGCGACACCCACCGCCCAGGCTTGGAAGGCGTCGTTCGTCACCGCGACCTGGAAACGATCGGAACACTCGCTGTACAGGTCCGAAGCCAATCCCGGAACCGATGTGCGGCTCGCTGCAAGGAACTCCATCGCGTCAGGCCCCGTGGTCACCACGCGCGCCATGACGATGGCGGCCAACACGATCCCGGTGCTGAAGACGCTCACCAACAAGCCGATCGGGATGGCAGCGATCGCAAGTCCCATGCCCTTGCGCCGCCCGCCCGTGGTGCGAAAGATGCCCACGATGCCCAGCAACACGCCCGCTGGCGCGAGCACGAAGAGAAACGACAATACGAAGCCGACGATGGCAATCACGCTCCACTTCGGGCGCGTCCCCATAGCGACAAATCCGCCGTTCGGGTCAGCCGGCGTCATCGGTGTTCCGGAAGGTAACGTTGTCATGGCTGCAGATTAGACACCAGCCCGCCCCGCGAGGCAAGTCCGCGAGGTGTATGGGGTGATGAGGAAGGCTACGCGAGCGCAGGAGTTGCGGCGGTGGGCGGTTTGAGTATCGGCTGGGGGGCGTGCGAATCCAACTCCTCGCCGAAGCGGACGAGGCGCGCGCTGTTGAAAATCACCACCGCGCTGGCGACGGCGTGCAACAGTGCGGCGGGGATCGGTGTCACCATACCGGAAACAGTTAGAGGCATAATCACGAGAATGTAGGCGATGCCGAACACGAGATTCTGAGTGATGACCCGCGTCGTTTGGCGGGACAGACGAATCAAGAACGGCAGACGGCTCAGATCATTGTTCATCAATGCGATCGAGGCAGAGTTGATGGCCACGTCACTGCCGGCTGCACCCATGGCAATGCCCAGGTTTCCGGCGGCGAGGGCGGGCGCGTCGTTGACGCCGTCGCCAATGACGCACACGCTGTATCCCTTGCGCTTCAATTCGTCGACGAGTTGCAGCTTCTCCTCGGGAAGCACCTCGGCCTGAACATCGGTGCAACCCATCTCGGCTGCGACGCGCCTAGCGACCGACCATTTGTCGCCGGTGACCATGGTGATGGCCTTGATGCCCAACTCACGCAACGAATCGATGGCTGCGCGGGCTTCGGGGCGCGTGCGGTCTTCCAGCCCAATCCACCCGACGCAACGTTTGGCCCGCGTTACGTACAGCATGCTAACGCCTTCGACATCCGCGTAGTCGGGATTGTCGAGCAGGGTCATGTCCGCACCGCGCTCCGCAAGCCACGTACTGCGTCCGACCATGATCTCCTCGCCGTCGACCGTCGCAGCCACGCCGCGACCTGCGATCTCTTCGAACAGCGTCGGTTTTTCGAGCGAGAGTTTGGCTTCTCTTGCGATTGCGACCAGAGCTTTGGCGGTCGGGTGCTTGCTCATCTGCTCTGCGGAGGCAGCCACTTTGAGCAGGCTCGCGCCGTCCATGTCGGGCGCGGGCTTCATCTGCGTCACGGACAACTCGCCGGTAGTCAGGGTGCCCGTCTTGTCGAAGACCACGGCGGTCAGCGAGCGGGCGTGTTCCAGATTGACGACATTCTTGACGAGTATCCCCAGACGGGCTGCGCAACTCAGCGCCGCGACCATCGCAGTCGGCGTGGCCAGCAGCAATGCCAGCGGACAACCCGCGACCAACATGGCGATGGCACGGGTAATGCCCTCGCTTCTGTCTTCGGAGAAGAAGACGACCATGCCCGCGAGCATGAGGATCGTCGGCGTGTACCAACCGGCGTAACGGTCGATCAATCGCATGAGCGGGATCTTGGTGCGTTCGGCTTCGAGGATCAGCGACTGCACGCGACCCAAAGTCGTGTCCGCGCCGACCTTGGTGACGCGGATATCCAACGCGCCGGTCAGGTTGCTCGTCCCGCCGTAGACTTCGTCGCCGATGGATTTGTCGGCCGCCAACGATTCGCCGGTGACGGTGGCTTCGTTGATGGAACTCTCGCCGGCGACCACTTCGCCGTCGGCGGGGATGTTGTCACCAGGACGCACACGGACCAAGTCTCCCGGCTTCAGTTGGGCGACCGCGACGACTTCCTCGGCGCCGGCTTCCGCCAAGCGATGCGCTTCCTGCGGTGTGAGACGAACCAGCGAGGCGATCGACGCGCGGGCGCCGAGGGCCGTGCGCGTTTCGATCAACGTCGCGATGATCATGAAGAACGCGACGACGCCGGCCATCTTGTATTGCTCGTTGGCAATGGCGGCGAGGACGGCCAGTGTCACCAACTCGTCCATGTGGCTTTCCCCGCGGGCGAGGTGCTTGAGGGCGTGCCAGACGAGAGGCAGCGCAAGCAGAATCGCGCCCACCAGTGCGATGGTGTCCGCGTGGGGATTCCGCAGCATGCCGGCGCTGTCGCGAATCGACTTCGCGAAGAAGAAGTCAGTGAGGAACGATGCGACGATGAGCGTTCCGCCGACAAGCGTGGCGATCAGCCAGAGGCTGACTCGCCCGGTCTGAACTTCGACGGAGGCCTTGGTCGCTTCATCGAGAAGCGGTGCATGCACGTTATTCACGGATAGCCGACTCCCAGGGTGTAAACCAAACTCCGGCCGTGCCGCCGCCGTGCGACAGACGCCCATCCGCCCCGGCGGGGCTTCCGCCGGGGTCGTCAAGATGGTACTACGATTCTGCGGCCCGTAAAGTTCGGTTCATCCTGGGATTTCGGCGGGCTGCGATCAGAGCAGCCTGCTGGGCTCAGTTGCCGGTCACCAGCCTGACCACATTGCCTTTTTGTGGGGGCTGACCGGTTGCCGTGGTGGCGTAGCATACTTTTTCCTTGACCTGCGTGAGCACGATCTCGCCGACCTCGGTTTCCTCGCCCTCATCGAGCACTTCGCCGGTGTCCTCGTCGACGATCTGTTCGCCGAGTTGGAAGACCTTGAAACGCATGCCGGACTCAAGTCCGTCGCGGCTGCCGCCTAGCATCACGACCTTCCCGTCCTTCTTGACGGCGATGACGTTGCTCTTCCAGGGGAGCTTTCCGGCCTGTGTGTCGACCGCGACCAGCGCCTGCTTGATGAGATCGCGAACAATCGCCCCTGTGGTGTCGCCTTTGCTCTCCTCGCCCTTGAGACCGAGCTTGCCGATGCGGAGGCCGCCGCCCTTTTTCTTCTTGATCTGCTCTGCGGTGACGGTGGCGGTATCCAAGATCAGGCTGGTTTGGGTGTCGTAGATGCGGAAGTCCATGGTCACTCGATAGACGGTTTTCTTGCCGCCTAGGCTCAACCCGCCGAATGATCCGCTTCCGCCCTTGGCGGATTCCTCTTCGGCGTCGGTGATGACGCCCTTGATCATCAACTGGGCGCCTTCCAAGTCTCCGGTCTTTGGCCCGGATCCCTTCCGCGTGCGGCCGCCGGCGGCCATGTCCTGTTCGCCCAGGATGCCGCTAATGTTCTCTCGCTCGACCACGCGGTATCGGCCTGTCTTGGTCAGCTCGGAGATGAGTTGGGCTTGAATCGACTCGCCGCTGATCCATTTCACCGTACCGGCCGTCGATGTGATCGGGGCGACTGCGATGCTCTTTTTCACCTCGGCGTTGACGGCTGCACAGCAGCAGAGAACACCGAGGAACGCCAAACTAGCCACAAGACCCGTACTGCGGGTGCCCACTGTCTTCATGCACATCATCTCAAATCTCCTTCTCGCCATGGAGAAAACCAGCTATTTTCCAAGGGTCGGTTCCGGGAGCCACTACACGGCCCCCACGCCTGGACGACACTATCGATGCGTATCGGGAAAGTCCAGGCTCGTCTTAATGCCGGAACCGCCGGATTTCCGGACGAT
Organism: Phycisphaerae bacterium; assembly: GCA_029260155.1. Classification (GTDB taxonomy): domain Bacteria; phylum Planctomycetota; class Phycisphaerae; order UBA1845; family UBA1845; genus OFTM285. The sequence continues at coordinate 4,915 of JAJDDU010000126.1, forward strand.
GTGAACCACCGGCTAGCACGCACGCGGCGCAACGTGGAGAACGCTGGAGTCGGTCGCCCCGGGCGCCCCGGCTGCGGGGTCGAGTCGGTGGGCTTGGTCCGGTGTACCCCGTTCGCGCGGGCGGCACGACTATTAAAGCAGGAGTTGCAAATGGCTTCGTTTCGTAGTTTCGCTGTCGCGCGTTGGGGATGAAACAGCGTTTTTGGGTTGAAATCGGTGGTTTTGTGGTTTTGGGTTGAGTTCGTTCTGCGCATGGGGTCTTGTCTGTGTCGCGCCGTTGGGTGGCTGATTGGGCCGGCTGGCGCGGTCTCCTTCCGTAGTAATAACTACAGGGGTGGCTGTGGAAATCTTGGAATCGAAGATTCTGAAGGTTTGAAGATTGGGGAGGAGCCGTCGGATTGGGGGGGCGGAGGGGATCTGGCAGGGGACGCATGAGGCGAGCGGGAGCGGGACGGCCAGCGTCTTCGACGGCGGCCCGCCGGTGTTCGGCGACGATCAGACGTTCTCCGAATGCGCAAAACCAGCGGCGTCGCCGTTCCCACCCCCCTGGTGACTGTCCCTCGTTGCCGCCTGAATTAGGTATGGTGTCCCC
>JAJDDU010000127.1 GCA_029260155.1 Phycisphaerae bacterium
CATCACGTCGACGAAGGCGGGTGCGGTGACGTCGGTGCAAGCGATTTACGTGCCGGCCGACGACCTGACGGACCCTGCCCCTGCGACGACCTTCACGCACCTCGATGCGTTTGTCGTCTTGTCGCGTGCCATCAGCGAGAAAGGCATTTATCCCGCCATCGATCCGCTGGAGTCGTCGTCGCGCATCGTCGACCCGCAATACGTAGGTGAGAAGCACTACGCGGTGGCGCAGCGCGTCCAGGGGATCTTGCAGCGGTACAAGGAGTTGCAGGACATCATCGCGATCCTCGGTGTTGATGAACTCAGCGAAGAAGACAAACAGACCGTCGCACGGGCGAGAAAAATCGAGCGGTTCTTCTCGCAGCCGTTCTACTTGGCGGAACAGTTCACTGGTTTCCCGGGCAACTACACGCCGCTTGCTGATACGATTCGCTCGTTCACCGAAATATGCGACGGAAAGTGGGACCATCTCCCGGAACAGGCGTTCATGTACGTCGGCGGGATCGAGGATGCCGCGGCGAAGGCTGAAAAAATGGCCGCCTCTGCATAGGCGACAGTGAGTTAGGGCAGCGATCATGGCTGACGGAAAAACACTGCACTGCAATCTGATCACGCCCGACAAGCATGTGCTTGAGTGCGATGCCACTGCCGTCGTCTTGGCCGCCCACGATGGCGAGATCGGTTTTCTGAGGGACCGGGCTCCACTGTTGTGCAAGTTGGGCGTGGGCGCCCTGCGCATCAGCTCGGACGCCGGCGAGCAGCGTTATTTTCTGGAGGGCGGCTTCGCCCAGATGCTCGACAATGAGTTGACGATTTTGACCGAGCGTGTGGAGGCAGCCTCCGACATCGATGCTGCGGAGGCGGAGGCCGAGTTCAAACAAGCAGTGGCCATGACCGCGACTGATGCCGATTCACGCCGAACGAAGGATTGTGCCCTCGCCCGCGCCAGGGCGCGAAAACACGCGGCCCGCGCGTAGTTCGGCACCCGCAGCAACGTTCTCAACAGGCTGGTTGGCGTCGTCCGCGCAAGTTGCTACACTGGTGCGGTATCCCGTGGCTGTGGGTTGGAGGTGTGGGGCGGCACCGAAGCCCACCTTGTCAACGCCTGGCTTGGCCGGGAAAGGAGCAACCCATGCTCACGCTCACGTTTCTCGGCGTCGGCAGCGCATTCTCGAAGCGGAACCACCACTCGAACGCACTTATCGAGATTTGGAGCACGTCGCCGGACAAGCAGTCGGGGCCCGACGACACATTGCTGCTGGATTTCGGTTCGGTCGGCCCGATCGCGATCGATCAACTCAAGAACAAACCGGGTTTCGAGTATCTCAACCGCGGCGGAATCGTCGACTACAACAAGATTCGCAATATTTTCGTCTCGCACCAGCATGCCGACCACATCGGGGGCCTTGAGGAACTGGCGTTCATGAACGTGTTCGTGCTGTCCAACGGCAACACTGAAGACGCCTTCAAACCGCGGATCATCAGCTCGATGAACATCCTCGTAAACCTGTGGGACACGTCGCTTAAGGGCGGAATGAGCCCGCTGCCCGGGCGATACGCGCTGCTCCAGGATTACTTCTACATTCTCGCGCTGCGTTCGACGGCCAGTGGGTACGAGCCGTTTCAGCTGGGTGGCCGCTACAAGTTCGAGATCTTTCCGACTGACCACATTCGCATCGAGCGGAAGTATGATTGGCCTTCCTACGGTGTCTGCTTCACCGACACTGAGACGGGTGAGTCTGTGTTCTTTTCCGGCGACACGCGCTTCGACTTTGAGTCGTACGAGCCAATGATGACCAAGGCGAAGCTCTGCTTCCACGACACGCAGTTGTCCGGTGACACTGCCTCCGTACATGCCCTGTTGAGCGAGCTACGTACCATGCCCGACGAGGTCAAGAAAAGGACCCTCTGCTACCACTACGGCGACGCGTGGGACGATCCGGAGTTTTCATTCGTCAATGACGAGTTCGCCGGCTTCGCCCAGCCGCACGAGCGCTATGTGCTGTTCGATTAGAGACCTCGCGTCTCGCTGCGAACCCCTTCCGAAGCGAGCCGTACGCGCCGCCGCCCGTCGTGTCGCCTGATCCGATCGGTTTTTGCGATGATACCCCGCGCCAGTCGCTTGCCGGCATTGCCCAGACGACGTGTGCCCATCCAGAGTCTCAGAAACCGGACCCGGTCGACGGCTGTCGCGAGGTGTGTTGGCGTCGAGTAGTTCAGAGCAGCCAAATCCTTGATGCGCCATCGCTCCCGAAAGAACCTCGGCTGCATCACGCGCTGAAGGTCGATCAATCGGAACATCGCCTCCGGGTGGGCGGATAGATCAACAAACAGATGACAGAGATACAAATCGCGATGGACATACCCCGCGCCGTGGAATCGGCGTACGAAGTTCGCGAGCGCAACGAGCAATTCGCGCGGGCACCGATCACTGCGCTGATCAGCCCACCGTTCCATGGACTCGCCTGCGGCAGACGCCATGATAAATGCGCTGCACTGTTCGCGATTTCCGTCAATCCGCTCGCCGAACGCGACGGGCTCAGCGCACAGCACGCCGTCGGCACCAAGCCGCCACGCCCACTGCCACTCGATCCACGCCATTGAGTGGCCCCGCCCACTCGCACGCGAGCGCTCGCGCTGAACGCGTGGCGGCGGTGATCGGTAGCGCTTCAGAAATAGCGTAACAGTCTGGCCGTCGTCACCGCGTAGCTCCAGCTTCAGTCGCTGTCGCCACGACGGCAAGCCCGGCTTGTCGAGTTGCGCCGAACCGGGCGCGTTCATCAGCGCATGGAGCGATGTCAGCCCGTGCTGATTCAACAGGTCAACATGCGAACGGGCGACATGCAAGTCGCCGAGGCTTACGTGTTCCTCTTTCGCGTTCGTCGCCATAGGTCAGCCCGAAGTCCCGGCGAGTGGCCGTTCCAACAATGCGACACAGCCATCATACACGCTGTCCACGGTGACCCCGGTCATGCACTTATGGTGATCGAACGGACAGACCTTCTTCTGGCAAGGTCCGCAGTCGACCGTGACGGCCATCTTACGCTCAAGCGCGTATGCGGTGTCCGTCCACGCTTGGTGCGTCGGCCCGAAAATGGTCACGACGGGGATTCCGAACGCCTTCGCAATATGTCGCGGACCGGCGTCGTTGCAGACCAACAGTTGGCTGCGCTTGATTATCGCCTTAAACTCAGCCAGCGACAGGAGCGGTTCGTCCAGAACGCACGCCGCCTGCGTCATTGCGTCGAGAATGCGGTGCGCGATGGGCTGCTCCCCAGGGCCGCACGTGATCAGGACTGCCGCTCCTTGTTCCGCAATCAATCGATCGGCGACCTCGGCGAATCGCTCGGGCAGCCACAGTTTTGATGCCCCATACGACGCCCCTGGGCTGACAATCACCAGCGGCTTACCGTTGCAGATGTCGAGCGATTCCAATCGCCGCTGCACTGACGCTTCGCACGCGGCATTCGTGAAAAGTTCCAGCACGTCGCCCGGCTGTGCGCATCCCAGCGCTTCGGCGATTCTCCCGTAGTAGTTGCAGATTGGGTGCGGCTCGATTCGCCCGCCCGTGCGCGGAACGCAGAGCCGGTCCGTCAGCAGCCATCCGCGGCTGTCCCGATCATAGCCCACCCGCCGCCGCACCGAGGCCAGTCGGGCGATGAGGGCTGATCGAAACGAGTTGGGCAGCAGGACGGCGAGATCGAACCGCTCGGCGCGCAATCGGCGGGTGAGCGCGAGGAATCGAACCGCACGGCTCTTCTCGGCGGCGCCAGGCCACACGATCACGTCATCCATCCAAGGCCCCGATTCGATCACACCGCGCAGATTGGGCACCGCCAGAAACGTAGTCCTTGCGTCGGGAAAACGCAGTCGAATGGCGCGCAGAGTCGGCGTCGCCATCACGAAGTCGCCCACCCAAGTCGGTAGGACGACCAACAGACGCCGCACATCCACCAGATTCGCGATTCCGTCTCGAGGCATCGCATCAGATTCTACGGCCGCCGTCACCGCCCGACAACGACGGGCACTTGCGCAGTGTACGCTTTCCATCGCCCCAGCCGCGTGCGTTTTCCTCCGCCCCGGCAGGGGCAGACCGCCCGACAACGACGCCCCGCAATCACACGTTGTACGCCCCGCCCGATCCGATCGTCGAGAGCGCGTTGCAAAACTCGAAGATGAACGCCATCGTCGACGCGGTTGTGATGAGGATGATGACGGTGATGCAGATTGTGACAAACGTGTGCCCGCGGACCGGCGCGTCTGATTTCATTGTCGCAATAATGTGAGGCCTAGCCAGGATCAGCATCGACACCAGCACCGCCGCGATCGTCGGCCAGATGGTGATCGAGTGAACGTAGCTGTACAGCCACACGCCGCGAGACACCGCGTCCGAGGCCTTCCCGGCGACCGCCCAGATGAAATGGCCTCGAAGATGATACACGCCGTTCGCGACGAAGCCATTGGGGGCATCGCCGCCCAAGCACCAGTACACGAACGTGTAGAGAACGAAGTTCGCAAGCCCTAGTGCGATGATCCACACCAAAATGTGGTTGCGGCGTTGGCGATCCATACGTGTATGTTGCGACTATGAGCGACAGTGTCAACGGGGGTCAGTGCGGGCGAAGGTCCTCGCCGATCCCGTCGACGAAGAAGTCCACCACGCCGCACCGCGGGCACACGTACACGTCGAACCGCTCCTTGTTGACGAAAAACTCGCCCACTTCGCCAAGCCAGCCCCAGTTTGTACCCTCGTGGAATCGCTTGGTCCCGGTGTATTTCATGCCGATATTGCATCGGCTGCACGAAACCGTCGTTTCCTCGCTCATGGGTTCTTCCTCCGTCAAATCCGTTCGGGTGACAAGCGGGGAGGATTATATCACAGGGTGACGCCCGAGTCGCATCTTCGCGAAGTGAGGATCAGTCGGTTGGCATGATCCGGTCAGTCGGCGCCCATCGCGTGGATGGCTTCACGCAGTTTGTCCGGCGGCGTGTTGGTGAAGCCGAGGCCGCAAAGTGCCTCGATCTTGGCCTTGATTCGGGCGGCCACCTCGTCGGCGAATCTGATGCGTTCCGATTCCTCGCCGAGAAAGCCCGCCGGGTCCGGCAGCGGCCAGTGCGCGGTAATCGGAGCTCCAGGCCACACCGGGCATGGCGTTGAGGCGGCTGCGTCGCACAGGGTGATGACCAGATCGACGGCTTCAGTTGCGAATTCATCCCATCCCTTGGAATGTTGGTCGCCCATCTCAACGCCGAGATTGGCCATCGCCTTTTCCGCGAGCGGGTGGATGAACCCAGCCGGGTGTGATCCGGCGCTGCGGGCTTCAAACCGCCCGACACCGATCTGCCTGAGCAACGCTTCTGCCATCTGTGAGCGGCAGGCGTTGCCCGTGCAAAGAAACAAGACCTTGATCTGCGTTGCCATCAGCAATACCGTACCGGTTCCGTGGTTTTCGACCAGAGTAGAAACCCGGAAATACATCGACCGAAAGGAAAGACATGGCCACGCAAATCCGAATTGGCATCGGTTATGACATCCACCGCTTGGTGAGCGACAGGCCTTTGATCCTCGGAGGCGTGACGATTGAGTTTGATCGGGGCCTGCTCGGGCACAGCGACGGAGACGTTGTGCTACACGCCGTGACCGACGCCGTGCTCGGCGCCGCCGGCATGGGTGACATTGGGGAGCTGTATCCCGACACCGACGATCGCTACAAGGATGCCGACAGCGGAGAACTGCTGAAGGACGTAATCGGACGCACGAGGTCGGCCGGCTTCTCGCCTGGCAACGTCGACGTGGTCATTCACGCGGAGCGCCCCAACCTGTCCGCCCATAAGACCCCGATAACGGAGTCCGTCGCAGCCCTACTGGGCATTCCCGTCGCCAACGTCAACGTCAAGGCCAAGACCAACGAAGGCTTGGGCCCCGTGGGAAGCCGTGACGCGATCGCCTGCACCGCCATCACCATGCTGCACTGCGCGTAACGCCCGCCGCTACCATTTCCGCGCCCGAATCGCTATGATTGGCGCGAGTTCGCAACAGAGAATCAGCAAACGCACAAGGACAGTTACGGGACATGAGCATTCGCGTATACAACACACTCACGCAGAAGAAAGAGCCCTTCGAGACGCTTACACCCGGAAAGGTGGGCATCTATCTCTGCGGACCGACCGTCTACAAACCCAGTCACATAGGCCACGCAGTCGGACCGGTCATCTTCGACGTCATCAAGCGCTATCTCCGCCACAAGGGATACGACGTGCAATTCGTCGTCAACATCACAGACGTCGACGACAAGCTGATCGTCGAAGCCGCCACCCAGAACACAACCGTGCCCGAGTTGGCTGAGCGTGTCACCGCGCTCTATCTCGACTCCATGGTACGACTCGGCATTGACACCATCGACACCATGCCCAAGGCCTCCGAGCACATCGGCGACATCGTCGCCATGATCGAGAAGCTGATCGACGGCGGCGCCGCCTACGCCTCGGGCGGCGACGTCTACTTCGACGTCACCAAGGACGACGACTACGGAAAGCTTTCCAACCGCAAGCAGGACGACCAAACAGCCCAACGCGACGTCGCAGGCGAACAGAAACGAAACCCCGGCGACTTTGCATTGTGGAAAGCGTGCAAGCCCGAAGAGCCCGAGGAAGTTCGATACGATTCACCCTGGGGGCCTGGGCGACCCGGTTGGCACATCGAATGCTCCGCGATGAGCAGCCGATACCTCGGCGAGTCCTTCGACATACACGGCGGCGGGATCGACCTCATCTTTCCGCACCACGAAAACGAAATCGCCCAATCCGAAACCGCCTCCGGCAAAGTGTTCGCCAAGTACTGGTTCCACCACGGCCTGACACGCTTCAACACCAAGAAGATCAGCAAGTCCGACGTTGAGATGCAGGACGCCCTCAAGAAAATGGACTTATCCGGCCTGCTCGACAAACACGGCGGCGAGTTGATGCGCTACTTCCTCATCAGCAC
>JAJDDU010000128.1 GCA_029260155.1 Phycisphaerae bacterium
TGCGTTGACCTGCTTCGCCGGGAACAACACTTGCGACACCATCAACATCGACGCCGGTGGTGCGCTCGGGGACTGCGCACCAGATGGGTTCTGCAACCTTGCCGATGCGCTGCATGCGTTGACCTGCTTCGCGGGGAACAATACCTGCGCCTGCGGTCCGTCACCCGGAATTGCGCCCGAGACCAACGTCGTCGGCGCGGTGTCGTTGACCGCTGTGGCCGACCGGAGCGACGTGCGGGCGGGTGAAGAGCTCACCGTGCGCATCTACGCAGACGTTCAGAGCCCGGAGCGCAAGCGATGGGTCAACGTCAGGGCCTACCAACTCGACGTCGGCGTCAGTGGTGGGCGCGGTGGCTCGTTGGAACTCGTGAACATTGAGATCGAAGATCGCAGGGACTTCGTCTTTGGCGAGGCGAGCGAGTCGTTCGACGCATTCAACGTGACTAACGGTCAAATGCTCGCCGGGCTCTTTGCCGGGAGTGTTACGCTGCCTGATCGCGGTTACTTGGCGACGTTTACATACCGCGCGTCGAAGGATGCGGTTGGTTCTTTCGTGGTCGACGTGCTGCACAACGACAGGAGCCTGGACCAGAGCTTTCTCGTTGGGGCTGAGCAGACGGACGAGATTGAGATTGAGGGGTCGGTCCCTGCGGTGGTGACGATTCGGTCCGATCGCGCACGCGGTGTCAGATAGACTGCGAAGAGCGAGCGCCCGCGGGCTGCGTTTTGGTGCATTCCAATGAGTGGGCGGGAACGTATGGGGATTCTCCTGTCGTTCCGAGCGTCGCGGGGAATCTGGCTGGGTTGGCCTTACAGCGAGATTCCTCGCTGCGCTCGGAATGACGGGGGGGTTGGTCGGAAGGACTTTCGACGCGGATCTTGTCCGGGCTGCTCCACGCGTTGAGCGATGTTACTCAGAATGGGATGTACTCTTCGCCTCCCGTGGGCGTTTCATTCTTCGCTCTATTCAAAGTGGAAGTCGGCGATCACGGGCAGGTGGTCGCTTGCGAGCTGGGCGAGCTTGAGACGGCTGCGATAGACGTGGACCGGATGCAGGGGGCCTCGGTAGAAGATCTTGTCCAGTCCGCCCGTGGGCGCGTAGCTTGGGAACGTCTTGATCGACCATCGCGAGCCCGGCCTGCGGGTCGTCGCGCATACGAAACCGGCGTCAGCGAATCGCTGACGCTTGAGCACACCTCGCCAGTCGTTCATATCGCCAGCCACGATGCACGCATGGGTCGCGTCCAGGCGCTGCATGTCGCCGGACTCCAGGATGCGCCGAACTTGCACGCGACGTTCCTTGGCGGATAGTCCTAGGTGTACGTTGAAGACGTCGAGGCTGACCGTTCCGCGCCGGTGCGGAATCTCGATGACGGTGTGCTGCGCCCCACGACGTTTGCGCCACGAGTGGGTCAGATCGATGTTGCGCTGTCGGCCGATGGGAAACCGCGAGAGGGTTGCGTTTCCGTAGCGGCCTTTCTTCATGGTGTGGTTCATGCCCACGGCGCGGTGTTCGTAGTCCAGTGCTTTGGCGATGGTGGAGGCGAGATCGAGATGGTCCGATCGGGGGACGCCTCGATCGACCTCCTGCAGGAGCGTGATGTCGGCGTTGTACCGCTTGAGGATCGTGATGATGCGTTCGGGTCTGAACGCGCCGTCCACGCCGATGGCTTTGTGGATATTGTATGTGACGAGACGAAACCGCATGATGTACCATCATAAGGCCGACGGCGGGAAGAATGTAGACGTCGGAACTGGGGGACCGATTGGATGGGATTGGACGACCTTCGCAAGCGCCTTGAGGCCCTGAACCGCAGCGCGCTGCCCGCGTCGACCGAGTCTGCGGGTGAGGCTGGGGAGAAGCGACACCCCGGCGACGCGCGTCTTGATACGTTGATCCCAGGCAGATCGGTCGAAGTTGACGGCGCGTCGCTCTATGTCATCGATCGATGTTTGTCCGACCCTGGGGAATCGGGCGTTGCCCTTTTTGAGCGGTTTACGGCTGCGATGACCGAACCGGCTGCGCGCCGCCGGGCCGCGACGGTGCATGACGAGCTCGTCGCGCTTCTGGAGGCCGATGCTGAGGACTTGCTGTTCGTCGACTTGGAGACTTGCGGGTTTTCGGGCACGCCGGTGTTTCTGATCGGTGTGTTGTACGTTACGTCGGATGGGTTTCACGTCGAACAACTTCTGGCCCGCAATTACGACGAAGAGGCTGGGATTCTGGCGCGGTTCGGGCAATTGGTTTCGGATCGGCCTCACTTGGTGACGTTCAACGGCAAGTCGTTTGATTGGCCTTTCGTTTCGGCGCGCGCTGCGATTGCGCGGATTGAGTTCGCGGGTTTGGCGGGTCACTGTGATCTGTTGCATGTTGGGCGTCGTCGGTTTGGGGACGTTCTTCCGGACTGCAAGCTGCAGACTATCGAGCGGTACATCAGCGGGCGTCAACGCGTCGGCGATATTCCTGGGCGCGATATTCCGGCTGCTTACCATGGATTCGTTGACAGCGGGAACGCGTTCGATCTTCGGGACATCGTTCGGCACAACTTTCTGGACCTTGTGACATTGACTGAGATGATCCCTGCGCTGGTCAACATCTGAGGGGTGCGCGTTGTCATGGGTCCGTTGCGTGCATGCGGCGCGCGTAAGTGGCTTCGCGGAGGGGAGTTGCGGAGATTGCGGGCTTCGCGGCATTTGGATCGTGTTTCGCGAAAGCAACGCGCAGGCGCAAACGTCATGGTGCTTGCAAACCGTGGGTTGGTTTGTGCTCTGTCTTAAGTGGCTGTGCGGGAAGGGTTTGCGGCGCGCGTGGGCGTGTGCGGTTGTGAATCGAGTTTGGGCACGCGGTTTGCTTGGGTGTTGGCGGTGACGAGAGGCGCGAGGGCAGCCGGAGCTTGAGCCGGATGTGCTTTCGCGATTGAGGTGGCTAGAATAGGGAGGGAGCACTGAGCGAGGCGGCTAGCGCGTTGTTCGTGTCAACGGAGGAAGGAAGCGATGAACGAAGAGACTTTTCAGAGGAAACTGGCGGAGCTTGTGGCTGAGATCGGGACATTGCCGAAATCGGACCGCGAGCGTCTGACGCTGCTGGCTGAACAGACTAAGGAACGCCATAAGCAGTTGAAGGAAACGGTGGGCCAACTGCAGGACAGCATCGATTTCCTGCGGCTGTCGATCAAGTACATGCTGTTTGATCTCGAAGCCACACGGCGGGAGAACACGCAGCTTCGCAAGATGCTGGAGGAGGATCCGGAGTAGCGCTAACGAAGTTCGTCACACTGGACGAACGGTGAAACAGCGAGCGAGCGCGGAAACGTCTACGCAGCGTTTTCGCGCTCGCTTGCGTTACTTGCCCGTATAGGGGAAGCCGAAGACGGCCTGAAACCCTGCCCAGTCGACCAAGTCAACATTGACATCGTTGTCGAAGTCGAAGGTCTCGCACCCAGCCGACAGTGTCCCATTCGGCCCGGTTTCGCAGTCGCGATAGATGTCATAATCGATGAGATCGACGTCGCCGTCCTGATCGCCGTCACCCATTGATACGCCCGGCTCAAACGCAATCCCTCGGGGTTGACTCAGACCGGTCAAGACATCCTCGACGCCGGCTCCACTGAGATTGGCACGTTGAATCCGCGCCGAACTCCGATCTGTCCAGTACATCTTACTGCCTGCGAGAGTGATCTGATCCGGAAAGCTCAGGCCAACCGTCACGAGATCCTCAATACTCGATCCCGTGAGATCAGCCCGCTGAATCTTGTCGGTGCCCGAATCCACCCAGTAGATCTTCTGGCCCTCGACATCCAGCGCCAAGCCGCGGGCATTGCTCAACCCACTCACGATGAATTGGACACTCCCACTGCTCGTGCTTCGACGTCGTATTCCATGTAAAGTCGTCCAGTAGACTCTGCCCCCGCCCACCGCCAGACCGAACAATGGACCCGTCCCACCCGGGGACCATGGGTTCGCGCCGGAGCCATTTAGGTTAGCGCGCCACACAATTGCGTTATTGCCGCCGTCAACATCCGTCCAATACACTCTCCCAGCTGACCCATCAATAGCCACGGCCTGCGGATCTCTGAGACCGGACTTGATCGTCTCGACGTCGGAGCCATCAAGGTTGGCCCGCTGAATCCTGTTGTAAACCCGATCCGCCCAATACACCTTTCCACCGACGAAATCGATCGCCATTCCCTCCGGGCCGGCTGTCCCATTGATAAGCTCCTCAACATCCGATCCATCTTCGACGTTCGCCCGACGAATGTTGGCGCCGTTTGGCGTATCATCCGTCCAGTACACTTTTCCTAGTGCGCGTTGTAGCAATACCATGCGCGGCGTTCCCGACTCTTGACCCACAAGGTCCTCGATGGCCGTTCCATCCAGATTCGCGCGGCGAATCCGGTTGTGCCCGGCACTTGCCCAGTACATCTTCCCCATGGCTACATCGAGCGCGATTCCTCCGGGATCGTCCAACCCGCTCGTAATCAGCTCTTCAATGCCGGACCCGTCCAGGTTGGCGCGCACGATCTTCGGGCCGGGGATGTCACGGTCCGTCCAATACATCTTGCCGCCCAAGGAGTCCAAAGCGATCCCCAGCGGACTGAAGTTCGTGCCCGTGTCAACCAGGTCCTCGACCTCCGTACCGTCGAGGTTGGCACGTCTGATTCTGTTGAGGTCAGAGTCGAACCAGTACATCTTGCCCGCCGAGATGTCGATCGCCAGAGCCCCACCGATATTGAAGCCTTCGACAAGCGTCTCTATGCCGGTGCCATCCAAGTTAGCGCGCTGGATGCTGTCGGTCCAAGTGTCTGTCCAGTAGAGCTTGCCGGCTCCGTTGTCGATGGCAAGACCGTACGGGTCGCTCACGCTATCGATGAGCGTCGTTGGCGCGCTGCCATCTGGATTGGCACTGCGGATTTGTCCCACAAAACTGCCTCGCGTTTCCGCCCAGATGATCCTGTTGTGGATCGTATCATGCACGATTCCGCGCACACCGGAGCCAACGGCATCCGGGACGATTCCCTCGACGTTGCTGCCAGATGCGTCGGCCCGCAGCAACAACGCACCTTCAAATGAGGCCCCCTCCGCCCAATAGATGCGCTGTGCTTCAACCGTCGCAGAGCTCAATGCTACTATGACAAAGAAGGTTCTCCTCCCAAAAAGTTACTGACCTAACCCCTTGAAAGACAAGGACATCGGCTCTCCGTAGGCTAATCGGGTGTTTTGACGAACTCCGTTTGGCCTGGAAGGAGAAGCACGATG
>JAJDDU010000129.1 GCA_029260155.1 Phycisphaerae bacterium
CCCCAGTTGGTCTCTATTCCCCCCTCGGGACCGCGCCGCGTTCCACCAAGCCGCACTCGCTGAAATCCTGGAGGAGCCTGCGGTATCGAGCCGTGGCCGCCGCAATCCTCGTGGCGTCAAACGTAAGATGAGCAACTATCCAATTCGTTCCAGCCGCCGCCCAACCCCGCACCTCATAACCCTCGAAAACTGCGTCAAGATTCTTAAGTGAACAGTATTAGGCCTAGCCCGGATATCGCATCAGGTTTTGGTGGTTAGCGCATAGAGAAGGCTTTCGAGCCTTGTATGATGGGGTTTGCGAACCAACCATACATTCAGGGCAAGGAGGCCTCTCGTGACAGAGTGTAACACCGGGACCGTGTCTCTTTCCAGTCTTTCTCGACACAAAATCGTGGCTGATTTCGACGGCGGACGGCTGACCTCGGATGCCGGCGGCCTGCTGCTGCGGTAGATCGATCGCAAACTGTGTTTGACCGGATGCACTGGCCGTCTGCATCACCGAACCGCAGGACCCGGCCAAGATCGTCCACGAGCAAAAGACCATGCTGGCCCAGCGCGTCTTTGGGATTGCGCTGGGGTACAAGGATTTGATGGATCACCAGACGTTGCGCGACGATCCGCTGTTCCAAACGATGACGGACATCCCACCGTCGCCCGACGATTCCCTGGCATCACCGGCGACGCTGTGCTGATTGGAAAACCGCATCGACCGCAGGGTCGTGACGCGCATGAGCGCCGTCCTGGTCGATCAGTTCATCGCTTCACACGCCAAGCTTTCCAAGAAGATCGTTCTCGGCTTCGACGCCACCGACGACTCAGTGCATGGCAACCAGGAAGCGCGGTTCTTCCATGGTAACTACGATCACTACTGCTTCCTGCCGCTCTACGTGTTCTGCGGTGAGCGACTGCTGTGCGCCTGCCTGCGCCGCAGCAACATCGACGGCGTCATGCACAGCCGCGCCATCCTCAAGCTGCTGGCCACCCGGTTGCGTGAAGCCTGGCCCAAAGTTCGGATCATCTTTCGAACCGACTCTGGTTTCTGCCGCTGGAAACTGCTGCGATACTGCGACAAGAACGACATCGGCTACGTCGTCGGCCTGCCGCGCAACAAGGTTCTGGAACGAATGGCCAAGCCGTTTGTGCCAGCAGCTCAGGAGCAATACGAACAGGAAAGTGCCAAGCAGCGGCACTTTCACGACGTGCGTTACGGCGCCAAGACCTGGGGCCGCGAGCGACGTGTTATCACCAAGGCCGAACATCTGGACCAGGGTCCCAACACGCGGTTCTTGGTGACCAATCTCAACGATGCTCCGGAGCATGTCTACGACGGCTGGTACACACCCCGCGGCGAGATGGAGAATCGAATCAAAGAGCAGCAGCTCGGCCTCTTCGCCGATCGCACCAGTTGCCACAAGTTCGTCGCCAGCCAGTTCCGCGTGCTGCTCGCGTCGGCCTCAAGGACACCGAGTTGGCCCGGGCGCAGGTCACGACGATTCTCTGCAAGTTGCTGAAGATCGCCGCGCGCATCACCACGTCGGTTTGCCGGATCGTGCTGCACTTGTCCGGCGGCTACTCCTACCAGGAACTGTTCGCCCGCATCGCCGCCCGTCTCACCCCCACCTGACCTTGTGCACAACCCGGAATCCGCGTGGGGCATTGTGCGTGCGTCCAAGCCGATCCGCCGGAGAAACATCAATCTCTCGCCTACTGCCGCCTTCAGTCTGCCCGCAAAGCTACTCATGAAATATGCGGTTTACGCGGCCGACCTCGCAGGATACGGCTACCTTGACCGTGCGAAGAACCAACTTCGGATACCCATGCACTATGTGCTGAAGAACGACGAAGCCAACGGTCTGGGCCGGTTCCCGCTGCGACCCGGCAAGGTGCGCATCTTTCAGAACGACGGGCACGGGACGTCGTCGTGAAACGCGCGATCGATCGCCGCAACAAGGTGCGCGTGCAGGGAAATCGCTACGACTACGGCATCATCGTCAAATACGAGGTCGAGAACTTCAAAGATCAGGAAGTCGTGCTCGATCTTGCGGAGTCCATGACGGCGCTGCGCCGTGAGATCCTCCGAGACACCGGCCGGGATGTCGAGTGGGAGTTCGGCGACGGATTTGACCTGCCCCCATTCTATGTACCAGCCGTTGTGAGAGTCAGTTCCTCGATTTCCAACGCAGGCCCCTCTCTTCCCGCGGAGGGGAGGAAGCCGGGTCCAGGGGAAGAGCCCCAAGGGCCGCATCAGCGGCAGCGCGTCCACAGCTTGCCGCGAACGATGCGGGGGTCACGTAGCCCAGCGCGCTGTGCGGCCGACGGTGATTGTAGGCCAAACGATAGCCCTCGACGACCACCTTCGCTTCACGCAAATCCGTGAACAACTCACGGTTCAAGAGCTCGTCGCGCAGTCGGCTGTTGAACGATTCTCAGTATCCACTCTCCCAAGGCGAGCCGGGCTCGATGTACAACGTGTCGACACCAGAATCCGACAGCCAATCGCGAACTGCATGCGCGATGAACTCCGGAGCGTTGTCACTGCGCATGAACCGCGGCGTCCCGCGCACGGCGAACAGCTGCCGGAGCGTTTCGATCACGTCCGCGGCTTTGATGCTCCGTGCCACATCGAGGCACAGGCATTCACGCGTGTACTCGTCCATGATCGGCAGCAGCTTCACCGGGCGACTGTCGATCGTCTGGTCCATCACGAAATCGTAAGACCACACGTGGTCGATGTGACACCTTCTCGCGGTCCCCAATCGCTGTACGGCCGATGCAAAACAGGATCGGAATCACACATTTTGCTAGAGTTTCCTTCTCCGCCTGATTCCATTGGTCATTGGGTTTCAAGCCAAGAACGGACAACGCATCTACTCCCGATGCCACAACGGATCCACCTTGCCCCGTGCGTTTGTATGCCGCCTTGACCGCCACGCACGCTTCGAGGTCCACATCAATGGCCTCGGCATATCGGTGGTTCTTAAGCAACGATGGCAAAATCCGGTAGGCGAGCGGACCCACATTGCTCAGAGATTCCCCGGATCGGGCCAGATCGATTCCGCGAAGAGCCCAATCGGATCAAAGAGCAGCAGCTCGGCCTGTTCGCCGATCGCACCAGCTGCCACAAGTTCGTCGCCAATCAATTCCGCTTGCTCCTCGCGTCAGCCGCCTACATCCTCTTGGAGCATCTTCGGCGCGAGGGCCTCAAGGACACCGAGTTGGCTCGTGCGCAGGTTACAACGATTCGCTGCAAGTTGTTGAAGATCGCTGCGCGCATCACCACATCTGTTCGCCGGATTGTGTTGCACTTGTCCAGCAGCTACCCCTACCAGGAATTGTTCGCCCGCATCGCCGCGCGTCTCACCCCCACCTGACCTTGTGCACAACCCGAAAGCGCGCCTGGGGGAAAGGGGGCCTTATGCGCGCACGACGCCCGACTCCCCCAAAAACCCTCGAGCCGCTGGCCAATACGCCCATAACTCAAGCCGCCAAGCTACTCATGCAATATGCGGGCTAGCTCTCTTTTGCTGGTTCCTACATGACCGCTTCGGCTG
>JAJDDU010000130.1 GCA_029260155.1 Phycisphaerae bacterium
CACGCTGTTCGGCCGCATCGCTCACGTGGATGATGGCCAGCGTGTGTGGCCTTGCACGATCCGTGGCGTACTGCGGACACGCCGAATCGACGGACGCAGCTCCCTCACAGTGGGAGATAGGGTCGGTTTTGTCGTGCCCGCGGAGCGCGAGGGCGTTGAAGTGGAAGGTGTGATCGAATCGGTCGAACCCCGCCATGGCGAGTTGAAACGTGTTAGCGGCAGACGAGAACACGTCGTGGTCGCCAACGTGGACCAGGTCATCATTGTCACCTCAGCGGGCGAGCCCAAACCCAAGCCGCATCTGGTCGACCGCTACATCGTGTCATCGCTTCATGGGAAAATGCAGCCCGTTGTATGTATCAACAAGGTTGATCTCGCCCCAGCGGATGAAACCGACTGTTTTCTGTCCGTATACGAGCGGTTGGGCTACCCGACGCTACGAACCAGCGCGGTCACCGGCATGGGCATTGACGCTCTTCGCGCGTTGCTGATGGGCAAGGAGTCGGTGATCGCCGGTCAGAGCGGTGTGGGCAAGAGTTCGCTGCTCAACGCGGTTCAGCCGGGGCTCGCGCTGAGAACCGGAACGGTCATCGATGAGAATTCCAAGGGACGACACACCACCACCCGGGCCACGTTGCTCCAGCTCGACGGCGGTGGATACGTCGTGGATACGCCGGGCGTGCGGTCGTTCGATCTAGGCTGCGTGCCGCCCGAGCGACTGGAAGAGTACTTTGTGGAGTTCGTGGAGAGGATCCCGCACTGCAAGTTTCCCGATTGCGCCCATCTACAAGAGACCGGTTGCGCCATCAAAGCCGCGCTGGACGAAAACAAAATCGACCCGCAGCGATACGAAAGTTATGTTCGGTTATTCACGGAACCGGAGTTTCGGAAGAACGCAACCAAGTAGGGTTTCCATTCGTCGTCCCAGGGAGGTAGTTTCACTTGATCAACCGCCTCGTTTACGGCTCGATCGCCGTCCTCGCGCTGCTCACCGCCGTTGCGTCCGATGCTGCGCTGGCCAGTCGGTCCGAGGGAAGCCACATGCTGTCCTCGTTGATTCGCGCCGGAAGCGTCATCCCCATCGTGTTTACGTTGGTCGTGATTGTATGCGCAGGGGAAATCTTACGCCTGCTCCGGCTGCTCGGTCACCGTCCTGCGGTGGCCTGGTCCGTTCTCGTGTGCGCGATGCTCATGCTCTCACCGTGGCTGTGTGCGGGTGGCGTGCTCGGCGACAGCCCAGTCGACGTGGAAGGCCTGCACTGGCAGATCGTCTGGGTGACCCTAGGATTCATCGGGGCGGCCGTGATTCACCTCCGGCGCGGAGTGAGTTCGACCGCCCTTGGCGATCTCGGGGCGACAACTGTTACGATCATGTACGCGGGCGTCCTTCCGTCGTTTGCCATCCAGATGCGTTCCGACGCCAACTACGGCCACGCAGCCGTCGGTGCGTGGACGCTCCTCATTGTGCTGGCGGTTGTGTTTGCATCGGATATCGGTGCACTCTACGTCGGGAGAGCCCTAGGCCGTCGTCGGCTGGCCCCATCCATCAGCCCCGGAAAGTCCGTCGCAGGGTTTTTCGGCGGTATCGGCGCTAGCGTGGTTGCCAGCGTCGGATTCTGCGCTCTGTCGCTGGTAACGATGCCCGAAGGCGACGGGGACACAACGTTGCAACGCCTCGGCATGCTCGCCCACGAGGCCGGTCTGGCGTTTGGGCGACTTGGATTCGCGCAGGCAGTCGTGTTCGGCATTGCTATGTCGGTATCGTCTCAAATCGGCGATTTGTTCGAGTCATTGCTCAAGAGAAGCGCGCAAGTCAAGGATTCATCGAACCTTGTGCCAGGGATGGGCGGCGTTCTGGATGTCATTGATGGTGTATTATTTGCAGTGCCAATTGCGTGGTTTCTGCTGACAAGATTGTGGCAAGTCGTGTAGAATACGGGCGTCGGCCTGAGGTGTCATGCGGTGCCGGGAGGGGATACGGGTCCAAGGGAGCCGTTGGTAGACCATTGGAATTGAGCATTGCCATTGAGGATACGTCGAAGCGTGCTGCACTCTTCGGTGCGACCGATGTGAACTTGCGGTTGATCCGGACGGCGTTTGAAGTGCATATCGCCGCACGGGACGGGTGCATCCATTTGACGGGCTCACCCGCTGCCGTGCGTAAGGCTTCCGGAGTGTTCGAGGAGTTACAACGGACGCTGCGCGACAGCCCGGCTCTGGCTGACGGCGAAGTGGAAGCAGCCATCGCGCGGTCCGCAGAATCAGAACGTATGGATCGCGGGGAGTCCATCGACGTCTTCGGGAACCACGCTCCCATCAGGCCGAAAACATCGACGCAAGGGGAGTACGTCCGCGCAGTTCTTGAGAATGACGCGACGTTTTGCCTGGGACCCGCCGGGTCGGGCAAGACGTATCTCGCGGTCGCGGTGGCCCTGATGCTGTTGAAGCGCAAGAAGATCGAACGCATCGTTCTCGCCCGTCCAGCGGTCGAGGCCGGTGAAAAACTCGGGTATCTGCCGGGCGATTTGCAGGCGAAAGTCAATCCGTTTCTCAGGCCGTTGTTCGACGCGCTCAATGACATGATGGGCTTCGACCAGATAAAGCGCTTCATGGAGAACGACATAATCGAGGTGATTCCCCTCGCATTCATGCGTGGCCGGACGCTGAACAAGGCCGTGATCATTCTTGACGAAGCGCAAAACACCACTATTTCGCAAATGCTGATGGTGCTTACGCGGATGGGCATGGGCAGCAAGATGATCGTCACTGCGGATCAGAGTCAAACGGACCTACCCCCAGGCCAGCCGAGTGGCGTGCTCGACGCCGTTGGTCGCCTCGGGGCTGTGAAAGGCGTCGCAGTGGTACGCCTGGAAAAAACGGATATCGTGAGGCATCCGCTGGTTCAGCGCATTGTTGAAGCGTATGGTCGAGATGAGCGAACCGGCCGATAAAACTACTGCTGCCGTGTTCTCGAGGGAGTTGCGTCGGATTCGGACTTGAGCGTGGGGTTTGCCCGGTCGATGCTATTGCGTTCGCCGGGGCGCGAACAGGCGTCCGCGTAGCGGGCATTGGTCATGGCTGTTAAGAAAACAGATCGACGACAGCAGGTTCGCCGTCAGCGGAACGAGCGATCGGTGTCTATCTGGCGCCGGGCGATTGACTCGATCGGGTTGATTCCGTTGCTGGCCGGACTGGTATTCGCCGCCGTGGCGACGGCGGTTGCGTTGCAGGGATCACACACCCGACACGGAAATCTAGGACAGAAACTTTATCAACCGATCTACGCAGAAGTGACCTTCGAGGTTGAAGACGACGCCGGAACGCTTCGGCGACAGCAGGCTTCGCGCGCCGCGACGCCGAGCCACTATCGGCTGAATCACCAGTTGATTGCGAAGGTCGGCACAGAGTTGCAGGAACTCTATCAGGCTGCGCAGGCGTCGGAGACGTTGGATGCCTTTATCGCGGCCGCAGAGACCCGGGTGTGGACGGTCGACGAAGACGCGTATCTTCAGTTGCGTTCCTACGCCGCCGACCAGACTCAAGTCCGGTTCGAGAGCGGCATTGCGCGGCTTCGGACCGCACTCAAATCAGAGCGTACCTTCGAGGCAAACTCAGCCGCGGAGCGAACGCCGCGATCCACGGTGGACGTTATTCTGGTTCATGATGACGACGGTACGATAGAGCACGGGCGTGCGGCCAAGGAGGTGCGCAGCCTTGATCTCGTGCCGATTTCAAACGTCACCAGTTTGCGCCGGGCTGCGGACTATCTCGCTTCATTTGGTGGATTCGCGATCGCGCTGCGTGCGACGGTATCGCAGATCCTCGTTGACAGAATGAGCGACGCACCACTGCTCGTGTTCGATTTGGCCGCGACGAACGAGGAGATGTTGCGGGCGGAACAATCGGTCAGACCCGCAACGGTTGTCTACGAACGGGGTCGGCCTCTCATCGGACGCAACACAGAGACGGGTCTGTCCGCTGCGGATCTGCAGCTCTTGGCCAGGCACGACGCGGCGTACGTTGAATACGTTAAAAGCAATGCAGAAGGCGCCCAAGCGCTGCGTGATCGGGAACTGCTACGGAGCAGTGGAATCGGCGCGATCATTCTGCTGGCGACCGGCGGCCTGTTCATATACACCGGAATGTACCAGCGCCGAGTTTTCGAGGTGAATACGCGTGTCGTGGCGATTGTGCTGCTACTTTTGGGCACGCTGATCGTGACTAAGTTGATTGACGCGCGCATTTTACACAGAGAGTTGATCCACATTCCGGCCGTGTTTGCCGCGTCGGTGCTGGCGATCACCTATACGCGTCGCTTTGCGGTGGGGGCGATGGCGTTCGTGGGCGTGATGATCGTGCTAAGTGTGCGGGGTGACGCAGCCATGCTGATCACGATGATGATCGGCGTCGCATCTGTGGTGCACTTGCTGAATGAAATTCGCACGCGAACGCGGCTGCTTCTGGTAAGCGCGATGTGTTCGGCGGCGATGTTTGTCGCCGCGACCGGTTTTGAACTCGTCGACGGGCAGGCGCTGAAGTTCGCGGCAAGGAGTGGCGGCTGGGCGGCGGCCGGCGGCTTCTTGGCGGTGATGCTGTTGCAGGCGACGCTGCCGCTGATCGAGCGCGTTTTCAGGATCGCCACGTCGCTCACGTTGTTGGAATGGCGTGATCCTACAAAGCCGCTGTTGCAAAGACTGGCGCGCGAGGCGCCGGGCACCTACACGCACAGCTTGGCGCTGAGTGAAATGGCGGCCGGCGCGTGTGAGGCCATCGGGGCGAACGGTCTGCTGACGCAAGTCGCCGCCCTCTATCACGATGTCGGAAAGCTGCACAAGCCCGAGTATTTCGTGGAGAATCAGGAAGCTCAGATCAACCGCCACGACAAGCTTGAGCCGACGATGAGCCTGCTGATCATTATCGGGCATGTGAAGGACGGGATGGAGATGGCTCGGGAATACAATTTGCCCCGTGTGCTGCACCCGTTCGTCGAGGAGCACCACGGTACGACGGTCGTGCGTTATTTTCACCACATCGCCAGTGAGAAGCAGCCGCAAATTGCTAGCGGAAAGCACGATCGCGAAGTTCCTGACGTGCGATTTCGTTATCCGGGCCCGAAGCCCAAATCGAGGGAGTCAGCAGTTCTGATGATCTGCGACGGCTCGGAGGGGGCGGTTCGGGCACTGTCAGAACCGACGCCGGGCCGCATCGAGCAGGTCGTCCACCAGATCGTCACACACCGGCTGAATGATGGGCAGTTCGACGACTGTGACATCACGCTACGCGAGTTGCACCGCGTGGAAGATTCCCTGGTAAAGAGTCTCTCCAGCCACTACCATGGGCGGGTGGCCTATCCCAAACGCGAGAAGCAGGAAAACGGAGGGGAGGCAGAGGCCAAGTCGATCGCGGGGTAAAGGCAACAGGCCAATCTCAGGACATGGACGAAGAAGACTCGCCATTCAGTATCAATGTCGCCCAGGAATACGCCGACCTTGCGGTGGACGAACTGGCCGTGCGGGATGCCGTCGTACGAACGCTTCGTCGGTTCGATCGTCCGGAAGCCTGTATCAGCGTGGCCATCGTCGATGACGCGCGCATTGCCCAATTGAACGAGCAGTTTCTGGAACACACCGGTCCCACCGATTGCATCACGTTTGACCTTGCGGATTCCGGTGCCGCCGGCATCGAGGGCGAAATCGTCATATCGGGCGAGACAGCCGTGCGCGAGGCGACTCGTCGGAACCACGCGCCGCAGGCGGAAGCGTTGCTGTACATCATTCATGGCACACTGCACCTGCTCGGTTTGGACGATGCAACCGACCAGCAGTCCGAACGGATGCACGCCATAGAGAACTGTGTGCTCTCTGACATTGGAATCGGACCGCTGTACACGGTGGAACGGACATGAGAATCGCGCTTCTGACGATCGCGATGGACCCCACGAGCCGATCCACCAACATCGCGCGGGCGTTGAGCTTGACGGATGCTGCGGCCAGCAGACAGCCACCGCCGGGTTTGATTGTCGTTCCGGCGGGCTGTGATCGCGTTCAAAACGACCATCACATTTTCAGCCGGGCGATGTCGGAAATGTACTTGGCGTCGATGTCAGCCAGGGCCCGCGAATGGGGCGTTCTCTTGGCGTTCGGACAGCGGCGACTGACCGGTGACACCCCGTCGGACGTCGCCGCGCTGCTCGACGCCGATGGAGACGAGAGGCTCGTCATGAAGGCGGGCGAAACGCGGGAGGCTGCGGCAGAGACGGTCTTCGGATCGATGTCGATTTGCATGCGGTCTGCCGGCCTTTCGTCGGCGACCTCACTCGATTTTCACGTCGGCGCGCAACTGACAATCGTGCTCGCGGAACCCCTGAACGGCAACCGTGCCAATGCGATGGATAGGGAATATTGCGAGCAGGTAGCGGCGTTGACCGGATCCTGCGTTTGTCTTGCTCGGGCGGCGGTTGCATCGGGCGCGCTTGATGAGTGCGCATGTTGCTCCAACGAGACGCTGCTGGGTGCGCCCTTGAAACTGCGCGCCGGGCACGTCGTGCTGGCGGAGGTTCCCATGGCGGCGGATGCGAAAGCATCGTAGTGCGTGAGATCTCGACTGGCGTTGCAGACGCGCCGGCGGATCTGACAAATAGACTGTCTGCAACGGGCTAACAATCGGTGTTATTCAGCCTCTGGGTGCTGGGAGCGGTGCTTTTGACTCTGCTCCTCTTGTCGGCGATCGGCAACGTTGGACTGAGAACGCGCTCAGTTCTCGTCGCCGCAGAAAGACTTGAGAGAATCGGCAAGGCGCGGGAGTTGCGCTGGCTCACCGACGTGCGCAAAGAAATCAGCCTAGTCACCGCGACCTGCCGGACGATTACATCGCTCGCATTGGTCTTGGACGTCTTCGCCATCTGCGAGGAATACGGTCTGGTCGGCACTGCGCGGTACAGTACTGCGTTTGCTGCCGCGTTTGTTCTGGTTCTTGTGTTTGGCGTCGCCGTTCCCGCCGCCTTCGGAAAATACGCTACAGGCGCGGTGATCGCGGCAGCGCTCCCGGTGTATCGCCCGCTGCATTTCGTGTCGCTGCCACTGCTACGCGGCTTGGATGCCGTCGACGGTATCGTGCGCAGGATCATCGGCGCTCCCGTGCCGACTCCAGAATCCGAGGCGGATGATCTGGAGCGAGAGATCCTCAACGTCGTCAGTGAAGGGGAACTACAAGGGGCAGTCGATGAGCAAGAGACCGAGATGATCCGATCCGTCATCGAGTTCGCGGATACCGATGTCGAGGAGATCATGACACCGCGGACCGACATTGTGGCCATTGAACGCAGTACCGATCTTGAGAAAGCCAAGAAGGTCATCACAGAATCGGGTCACTCCCGTATTCCAGTCTACGACGACACGATCGATAACATCATAGGCGTTCTCTACGCAAAAGACCTCTTGCTGATCGACAACGGAGATGATTTCGATCTATCGGCGACCATGCGATCCGTACCGTACATACCCGACAGCAAGCCGCTGAACGACTTGTTGCAGGAGCTCAAGGACCGCAAGGTACACATGGCCATCGTGCTCGACGAATACGGGGGCACGTCCGGACTTGTCACGATCGAGGACATCATCGAAGAGCTTGTAGGAGAGATCGTCGACGAATACGAGCCGGCTGAACCTGCCGCGCTTGAGCGTATCGATGAACACACTGTCGAAGTTGACGGCCGGATGAGCATCGACGAGTTGAATCAGAAGCTGAACATCGAGCTGCCGGAAGACGACGACTACGAGACGATCGGTGGATTCGTCTTCAGCTCCCTGGGGAGAATTCCGCGAGTGGGCGAGCAGTGTCGCCACAACAACGTGCACATAAAAGTCATTGTCGCTGAAGAGCGGCGGATCAACCGCCTGCGCGTTTACATCGACGCCAAGGCGGATGGCGACGGCGAACACAACGGGGCCTGAGCGATTCCGTCGAGGGGCGCTTTGGCTCAATGCGATCGTGTCTTCTTCGCCAGTTTGAGGGCGATGGCAGCCTGCGTCTTGAACTGCGCTCTCAATTCCGGATCGTCCGGACGAAGGCTGTTGATCAGATGTGCGCTGAGGTACCACAGGGGACCGCTCGGGCGATCGGATTCCTGGTCCGCCTCGATGGCTCGTTGAACAATCGTCAGGGCTATCTTGGCCGCTCCATCGCGCTGGAGTTGTGCAGTCCGATCCACTAGTAGGCTCTCATCCCCGCTGGGTTGCGGGAAGAAGGCTATGTCATTCATCACGCGGCCGAGTTCTGCCCGCGCGACCATCCCGTTGCGGGTTCCGAGCAACGAAGATAGAGGAGCAATAAGGGCGACAGCCAGCCAGAGCAAGCAAATCCGGGTCAGCCAGCCTTGCACCATCGCTCTCGCCCGGCCGTGGCCGCTTGTCACAGCTTGATACCACGGTCCAGCCGCAAGCACCCAAATCACAACACCGAACATCAGGTAGTTGGCATTGACCAGGGTGCTGGTCAGCGGAGTCAGCAGCGGCGTCTGTTGCAAGTAGGGCGATTCGTTAAGGGTGATCGCGATGGCTGTGATGCCGCAGTAGACGACGTAGCCCACACAGGCGCGAAGCACGCGTTGCGGCCAACTAAGCCAATACGCCGACAGAGTGAGCGCCACAAGAGGGGGGAACATCGTGGCATGCCAAAAGAGTGTTGTCTCGTCACAGTACAGGTAGGGTGCGGGGCGACCGACAATGGTATGCAGAGTTTTTGTGATCCAAACGGTAAACGCTGCGTTTTGGGTGGCGGTGAGTTTCCAGAGGATACCCGACGCCACGGCAAAAGGGATCGCGCGCACGAGGAAGCGTCTCAGAGTGAACGTTGGTTGATTCGTGTCAGCCACGTGCTTTTTGCGTCCGCTTGGTGGTCCACGCCGCCCACATCAGCCACAGCGGCGCGACGCAAGAGATCAGGAACCACTGCATCAACACCAGATGGGCGAAGTGAAACATACTCGGATACCAGTCAGAGATCAGCACCAGACCAGCTACGCGCAGGATGTTTAAGATCGTCACCCCGATCAGCCCGATAGCGAAACCCAGAAAACGATCTCGCCATCGCGCAGGATACGCGATCGCAGCTGCGCAAAACAACGCCTTGGCGAACAACGCCGTGCATTCGACACTCACGATGAGGTGCGGCCCGCCGGTGGAGATCGTCACGCTATCGAGTCCAACATCGGAATGGACCAAACCGGCCAACCAGGCACCAGCGCTGGCGACCAATTCTCGGAGGCCAAACACCCAGTCCGGCTCCCGGCCGCTCTGGCTGAGCTGCATGATGTAGGCCTCGCCGAACCCCAGCAGCAGCGTGAGCGCGACCAACTTGATGACGAAGGTCGTCGCAACGCGGGCCGCATCATTCGGCGGCGGGCCGCTAGTTTCTGTCTGCTGGTCGTCAGTCATGGGCTCGATCTTAAACGCTGTCGTCTAGGCTCGCGCATCGGCTGCGTAGCCTCCCCTCGCATCGCTGCTTTAGCCGGTATCGCCTTTTTCTTCAAGCAGTCTTACCTTCACCCGGTTTCTTGATCCACGGTTGGGGGCATTTCGCCCGGCGCCGGCGTGTCGGGCGAGGCGGTGCCCTATTGCCAGCGGACGAGGTAGAGCGCGTCGTTGTGATCGCTCTGCGTGGAGGCGAGCACGGTTGCGGAGGCAGGTTCCCACGTGAGGTAGAGGGCGCCGGGTGGAATGTCGGCGCGGGTGCTTTGGGCGCGGTCGTAGAGATTCTGGTGACGCGTTCTACCGTCCGTCACCGCGACCGTGGGCAGGCCGGTGTGGCCCATGACCGCGAGGTCGTTGAAGTCCGTGTAGACCGACTCGTCCGACGCAGCCGATGCGATGGCGTCTTCGAGTCCGCGAAGTTGTACGACCGGATCGTTGATTCGATCGTTGATTTCCCACATCAAGTGCCGATCGGGCATGATGGCGAGTACGGAGACGGCGAGCACAGGCCATGTAACCCATCGGGTCCAGTGTGCTCGTCGTTCGAGCTGTTGAGAGAGCAGGATCGTCGTAAGCAGAAGCAGGGGCAGCACAGGGACAAGCAGCCTAGTGTCTTTTGGGATAATGGCGTGCATGGGAATGAGCTGAAGGATGATCATGGCCATCAGCAGAATTAGCAGGTCGTAACGGGCTGAGTCCTTGCGGTTCCGCCGCCGGACGATGAGCCAACAGATCGCCGCAACGCCACCAGCGACCAATGGTAAGTGCGTAGTAGGAAGTTCGCGCCAGTAATAGGCCAAGTCGTTGGCGACCGGTTGGGGTAGTGACAGGCCGTGTCCCACAGTGTTGGTTGTGAAGTTGGAAATGAGCGGGTGAATTGGGTTGCCATAAACGCCATAGGCCGCGACCAAGAACGGGAGCAAGGTCACCGTCATTCCGGCGGCGGCGGTTGTGCAAGCTCGCCATTGTCGTCCGGCTGCGTAGGCCAGGCAGACTGCCGGTGCGATGACGATCATCTGCCAATGCGTGACGGCGAGCAGCGCTGCGATCACTCCGACGGCGATGGGCTTGCGTTTGATGTAGAGCAGCACGAGCAGCAACAGGAGACAGACGGAGATAGCCTCGGTCAGTAGCAGCATGCCGAAGAAGCGCAGATCGCCCGAGAGCATCAGGATCAAAGCGCCGCCGATGGCGACTGCGGGCGAAGTGAGGCGATTGAGTATCAGAAAGAAGATTGCGATGGCGCCGATGTGTGCCAGCGCGGGGAGTAGACGGCAGTGCTCACCGGCCAGGGCGATCAGCATAGGGAACATCGGTGGGCGATGGTG